>JAGAWD010000069.1 GCA_017941585.1 Olsenella sp.
CGGAGCCCTTGGTGAGTGCGGCGGAGAACTCGCAGCGCGAGACGCCCCTCTCGCCCAGGACCGCGGGGTAGCCTCGGTCGAGGCGCACGACGCACGCGAGCTCGACCTCGTCTGGGTCCACGCCCTCCTCGCGGGCGAGGCGGTCACGCTCGGAGGCGAACTCCGAGAGCTGCCGCCCGCTGGGACGAAGCTCGTCGAGAGAAGGAAGGTCGGTAAGAGAGGAGAGAGCCGGCAGGGCCTCCCTGGCCCCACCGGCTTCCCCCCTGCGCCTCACGCTCTTTCGCGCACGCTTTGCCATTGGCTACTTGCCCTTCTCTACGGCACGCATGATCGCCTTCTCGATCTCGACGATCGGAATGATGAGAACAGCCAGAAGCATGGCTATTGCATACTCCTTGAAGTCGATCTCGGCGAACCCGAAGGCATGGGAGAGCGGCGTCTCGATCACGACGAAGGTGAGGACGAGGGCCATCAGGAAGGCACCCCAGAGCCACAGGTTCTGCGTCTTGAGCTTGAAGATGGACTCGCGGCGGCTGCGCATGTTAAGCGAGTGGAACATCTCGACCATCGACAGCGTGAGGAACGCCATCGTCATGCCGTGAACGCCGGCCTTGGGGTCGGCCAGGACCTGCGAGATGTCCATCGTGCCAAACTCGAGGTAGTGGCCGATGAAGTAGCTGGCGAGCGTAAGCGCGGCGATGACGATGCCCTGCACGAGCGTGTCGACGCCCAGGCCGCCGGAGAAGATGCCGTCCTTGGAGTCGCGAGGCTTGCGGCTCATGATGTTGGGCTCGGCCCCCTCCGTCGCCATGGCGAGCGCGGGCAGCGAGTCGGTGATGAGGTTGATCCAGAGGAGATGCGTCGGCTCAAGAATCGTAAATCCGACGAGGGACGCCACGAACACCGAGATGACCTCAGCCAAGTTCGAGGAGAGCAGGAACTGGATGCACTTGCGGATGTTGTCGTAGATCCGGCGCCCCTCCTCGCAGGCGTTGATGATGGTCGCGAAGTTGTCGTCGGCAAGCACCATGTCGGCGACGTTCTTGGTAACGTCAGTGCCCGTGATGCCCATGCCAATGCCAATGTCGGCACGCTTGATTGAGGGAGCGTCGTTGACACCGTCGCCCGTCATGGCGACGACCTTGTCCTTCTTCTTCCAGGCGTCGACGATGCGCGTCTTGTGCTCAGGCTGCACGCGAGCGTACACGCCGAACTTCTCCACCTCGTCCGCAAGCTCCTCGTCGGAGATCCTGTCAAGGTCGGCCCCGGTGATTGCCTGGGAGCGATCGGCCACGATACCGAGCTCCCTCGCGATGGCAAAGGCGGTGTCGATGTGGTCGCCCGTGATCATGACGACGCGAATGCCTGCGGAGTGCGCCTCTGCAATGGCATCCTTCACCTCGGGTCGAACGGGATCGATCATGCCGCAGAGGCCGACGAAGGTCATGTCGTGCTCGAGCGCCTCAGGCGAGAAGTCCTCCGGCGCGGTCTTTCCGTAGTTCACGCGGGCGGCCGCCATGACGCGCAGGGCATCGTCGGCCATGGCCTTGTTCTGCTCCATCACCCTCTGGCGCCACTCGTCGGTCAGGGGGACGTCACCCTCCTTGGTGCGGATCTTGGTGCAACGTGCGAGGACGACATCGGGGCCACCCTTGGTGTGCTGGATGTAGTTGCCGTCCGGCGCGCGGTTCACGACGGACATCATCTTGCGGCCGGAATCGAAGGGCGCCTCGCCCACGCGGGGGTTCGCGGCATCAAGGTCCATCGAGGTGAAGCCGAGCTTTGCCGCGTCGGCAACGAGGGCGGCCTCGGTGGGCTCGCCCACGGCCTGCTCCTTCGTGGGATCCCACTTGGCATCGGAGCAAAGGGCCATGCAGCGCACGAGCCTCGACTGGTCCCAGGAGAAGTGACGAACGACCGTCATCTTGTTCTGAGTGAGGGTCCCCGTCTTGTCGGAGCAAATGATCTGGGTGCAACCGAGCGTCTCGACGGCGGAGAGCCTGCGGATGATGGCGTTCTTCTCGCTCATCTTCGTGACGCCCATCGAGAGAACGATGGTGACGACGGCGGCAAGGCCCTCGGGGATGGCTGCGACGGCCAGAGAGACCGCCACCATGAACGTGTTGAGGACAAGGTTGATGTCGGAGAGGAAGCCTCCGCCATACTTGATGAAGCCCGTAAGGAAGATAATGACCGAAATCGCAATTACGAGGATGGTGAGGATCTTGGAGAGCTCGGTGAGCTTCTTCTGAAGGGGCGTCTCCTCGTCAGCCGCCTGGGAGATGGCGCTGGCGATCTTACCCATCTCGGTGTCCATGCCCGTTGCGACAACCACAGCGCGGCCGCGACCATATACCACGACCGAGCCCATGTAGCACATGTTCTTGCGATCGCCCAGTGGAACGTCGTCGGCACCCTCGGCCACGGCAAGGGCAGAAACCACCTTGTCGGAAGGAACAGACTCGCCGGTGAGGGCCGCCTCCTCGATCTTTAGGCTCGCGGCCTCAAGCAGACGACAGTCCGCGGGCACGGCGTCTCCCGCCTCGAGCAGAACGATGTCGCCTTTTACGAGGTCGGCGGACGGAAGGGAGACAAGCCGGCCGTCGCGGATGACCTTAGACTGGGCGGCGGCCATCTCCTGGAGCGCTGCAAGCGCCTCCTCTGCCTTGGACTCCTGGATGACGCCGAGGACCGAGTTCAGGATGACAACGAACATGATGATGATCACGTCGGCGAAGTCCGCCTCGCCCTGGGCGATGCCCGTGGCCGCAGAAATAACCGCGGCAACGATCAGCATGATGATCATGGGATCGGCCATCTGCTGGAAGAAGCGGATCCACAGCGGGGTCTTTTCCTCTTCCTTCAGCTTGTTGGGACCGTCCTTTTCGAGACGTGCCTGCGCATCGGCCGAGGCAAGGCCCAGCTTCTCGTCAGAGCCTACGGCCTCCACCACGTCAGTGGTCTCTTGCAGATATTCTTTCAATTTTCCCTCCTGGAGTTGTGTGCGTCCGGCAGATTGATGCCCGATCATAATTCCCCAGGAGGGGCAAGGGCTCACCAAGGATGCCATACCGAACGGCCAATAGGAACACGCCTAATAGTACCAAATGGAAGGGGTGAGCGGGGCAGGCTCGCGCAGACGCGGGCGCACCGGCACGCAATCGACCCTTCGCAAAAAGATGCACTCCTTCCACTAGACAACTTAAAATGCGCACCATAGAGACGAAAGCACGGCTTTGCGCACCTTCTGCTGCGCTAAACTTGGCGTGTATCGAGTTTTGTAGAGACGCGTTGAAAGGAATTGGGAATGAAGGTTCTCTTCTATGGCACCAAGAGCTACGACCGTCAGTCCTTCGAGAAGGAGCTCGTAGACTACCCCGAGGTCCAGATTGAGTTCGTCGAGACCAACCTCACTCCCGTCACCGCCGCCCTCGCCCAGGGCTACGATGCGGTCTGTGCCTTCGTCAACGCGGACGTCTCCCCGATGACCCTCGAGATTCTCCGTGGCCTCGGCGTCGGGCTCGTCCTCATGCGCTGCGCCGGCTTCGATGCCGTGAACGTCGACTACGCCAAGCAGGTCGGCATGAAGGTCACCCGCGTCCCCGCCTACTCCCCAGAAGCCATCGCCGAGCACGCCATGGCGCTCGCCCTTGCCGCCAACCGTCGCGTGCACAAGGGCTACAACCGCGTGCGCGACAACAACTTCGACCTCACCGGCCTGGTCGGCGAGACGCTCCACGGCAAGACCGCCGGCATCATCGGCACCGGCCGCATCGGCGCCGCCCTCTGCCGCATCTGCAAGGGCTTCGGCATGACCGTGCTCGGCTCGGACCTCTACCCCAACCAGTCCCTCGTCGACCAGGGCGTCGTGGACGAGTACGTCGACTACGACACCATCTACGAGAAGTCAGACCTCATCAGCCTCCACGCCTTCCTCAACGAGGAGAGCCACCACATGATCAACGACGAGTCCATCGCCAAGATGAAGGACGGTGTCATCTTCGTGAACACCGGTCGCGGCGGCCTCGTCGACACCCAGGCCCTCATCCGCGGCATCATCTCCGGCAAGATCGGCGCCGCGGGCCTCGACGTCTACGAGGAGGAGAACGAGAACGTCTACCAGGACCGCGCCGGCGAGGTCATCGACTCCGTCACCGCGCGCCTCTGCTCCTTCCCCAACGTCGTCATGACGAGCCACCAGGCGTTCTTTACCAACGAGGCCCTCGGGGAGATTGCTCGCGTCACGCTTGACAACGCGAAGGCCTATGCAGATGGTACGGATTTCGTCGAGCGCAGCGTCGTCTGCTAGGAGACCCACCTAAACTTGCTAGTCAAGAGCTGGGCTCCCGAATATCGCTCAGCGGCTAGCATTTCCAGCTGGCTGGCCGTATGACCAGCCAGCTCATTTATGAGGAAAGGACTGCAATGGCCAAGAAGAGAACCAAGATCGTATGCACCATGGGCCCTGCCACCGAGAGTGACGAGGTGCTTCGCGAGCTCATCAAGAACGGCATGAACGTCGCGCGCTTCAACTTCAGCCACGGATCGCACCAGTACCACCGCAACAACATCGAGCGAGTTCGTCGCCTCTCCGACGAGCTCGGCATCCCCGTCGCAATCCTTCTCGACACGAAGGGACCCGAGATCCGCACCGGCGAGCTCGAGGACCACGGGAAGGTGACGCTCGAGACGGGCGGCACGTGCGTCGTCACCACCGACGACGGAGTCGTCGGCACCGCCGAGCGCTTCTCCCTCGACTACAAGAAGCTTCCCGAGGAGGTCAAGAAGGGCTCGACCATCCTCATCGACGACGGCCTCATCGAGCTTTCCGTCGATCACGTCGAGGGTGCCGACATGCACTGCAAAATCGTGAGCGGCGGCGAGCTCGGCGAGCACAAGGGCGTTAACGTCCCCAACGTCGAGGTCGGTCTCCCCTCCGTCACCGAGCAGGACAAGGCCGACATCATGTTCGGCTGCGAGCTTGGCATCGACGCCATCGCCGCCTCGTTCATCCGCAACGGCAAGGCCGTCGAGGAGATCCGCGAGATCTGCGCCGAGAACGGCATGCGCAACATCTACATCTTCTCCAAGATCGAGAGCGCGCAGGGCGTCAAGAACTTCGATGAGATCCTGAAGGCTTCCGACGGCATCATGGTCGCCCGCGGCGACCTGGGCGTCGAGGTGCCCGCCTCGCAGGTGCCGCACATCCAGAAGGAGATCATCAAGAAGTGCGGCCTCGCCTACAAGCCGGTCATCACCGCCACCCAGATGCTCGACTCCATGACCCACAACCCGCGCCCGACGCGCGCCGAGGTCAACGACGTCGCGAACGCCGTCTACGACGGAACCGACTGCGTCATGCTCTCGGGCGAGACGGCGGCCGGCAGCTATCCCGTCGAGGCCGTCAAGATGATGTCATCCATCTGCAGGGAAACCGAGCGCTACCTGCAGGAGCGCCACGCTTTCCACGATCGCGGCGGCCTCTACAACGTCAACGCCGCGATCGGCCTCGCCGCCGTCGACGTCGCGGACCGCGTCAAGGCAAAGTGCATCATCTGCCCGACTCACTCCGGCCGCACCGCCCGCCTCATCTCGAACTTCCGCCCGAAACTCCGCGTCGTCGCCATGTCCCCCTCCCAGCACGCGATTCGCAAGACATGCTTCCTCTGGGGTGTCGAGGCCTACAAGACGACCGAGCAGGGCTCGCTTTCCGCAACCTGCTACAACGCGTTGACCGTCGCCAAGGAGAAGGGTGTCGTCAACACGGGCGATCTCGTCGTGATCACCGCCGGCGACCCGCAGACCTCGCCGTCTCAGGGTGACTACATCACGTCCACCAACATGACGATGGTCTCCCAGATCCAGTAAGCCCCGCACCGCCACGGCGGCCGTTCGGCTGCCCGACATACATTGGCGAGATGCGTAACTGACGCAAGACGACCTCCCATCCACAGCAGGACGGGAGGTCGTCTCTGTTGCCCGGCACCGCCTCTCCAGCGCCCGAACGGCAATCAATTGCCCATCGATTTTTTGGTAGTCAATCTTCACGTTGCACTTGGAGGCATCCGACGTGCGGCGGCCGCCCGTGCGACGCAAAGCGCAGTGCTTGAAACGAATCGATGCGAGATGCGAAATGTAGGTTCAAGAAGTCCCGACCAAACCCCATCTCAGGAATCCGACGGGATGGCACAGACCATCTCGCAAATCCGACGGGATGGCAGAAACCGGCCCTCCCATCTCAGGAATCCGACGCCATGGCACAAACCA
>JAGAWD010000070.1 GCA_017941585.1 Olsenella sp.
CCTCGGGCCGAGGTTTCGCCTCCGGCTTCCTTCGGATTCCGCCTCGCGACGGACACCCTTGCCATCGGCTGCGCGCTTCCCGCTGCCGGGCGCGCCCGGGACTTTCACCCGTTAGGTGTGTGCCATGCCCGGCACACTGAAGATGCCGCGGGGACGGTGCATCCCCGCGGCATCCGCGTCAAGAGGCTAACACCTGCCGGGGAGGCGCCACATGGCCCCACCCCGACGTAGGCGGACTAGTTCAGGCCATACCAGGCGATGCCCTCTTCCCTCCAGCCGGCCTTGACGAGGGCGTCGTTCTCGTCCTTGCTGGTCGTATAGTTGTGCGTTCCCGTCTTTGCGTTCGGGTTGTACTGGCGATACAGGGGCACGCTCGCATAGTCATCCGAATACCAGCCGATGCCCTCGTACTTCCAGCCAACGTCCACGAGGGAGAGGCACTCGACCGCGTCGAGGGTGTAGTGGTGGTCGCCACCGGGAGCGTAGGGGTTGTACAGGCGGTAGACCGGGGTCTGCGACTCGACGGGGGCGACCCAGCCAATGCCCTCGTCCTTCCACTTCAGATTGACGAGCTTGCTCTTCTCCTCGGCACTCGCGGTGTAGAAGTGCTCGCCCGTGTAGGGGTTGTACAGACGATACATGTCGTTTGCCCTGATGCCGATGGCCGCAACGGGCGTGTCCGCGGGCGCCTCCGCAGGCGCCTCCGTGACGGGCGCCTCTGCGGGCGCGCCGGAGGCTTCCGTCCCGTCGTTGGCAAGGGCCGGGGCCACGGCGACCATAAGGGCAATGGCGGACACCGCCATTGCGGACGCAAGCTTGATCGGATACTTCATGCAGGCTCTCCTCTCACTCGAAATCACATTCCAAAACAGTCTATAAGAAATAATACCATCCACCACAGGCGGCAATACACGCGAGATCGCGGTGCACGGGCCGCGTCATCAGAGGTACGGCGAGTTGCGCGACTGCTCGATGGCGAGTATGTTGGCCACGTTCTCCTGCTCCACCCCGCTCAGCATGTCGTTGCTGAAGTCGGACGGCGAGATCGTCTCTCGGTACCAGCCCTGGCTGCCGAAGTACTCCTGCAGATCCTGCCGCACGAAGCCGCGGCCGTGCCGGGCGTATATCTCGTTGCGCGCAAGATAGAGGTTGTAGGTGGAGAGGGAGTCGAGCTCGCCGTAGCCATAGACCCTCGACGCGGACTCAGGCAGCACGTATGCGGAGCTCGCAGGAGCGGGGGCAGGAGCAGGACTCTCCACCGGCTGAGACTTCTCCGGCTCTGCCTGGACCACCACCGTCTCGCGCTGCGGGGCGATGACCTCGAAGCCGTCCTCGTTGCCGACCACGGTTCCGTACAGCGCCCCGGCAACGTCGGTCGGCCACCAGCCCCAACCACGCGACGCAACCATCGCGTGGTCTCCGTCAGCGAGACCGCAGTCGGACGGTAGGCGAATCACCTCGGCGGTGCGCGTGCTGTTGCCAGAGCCGTCGGCCACCTGGGCCTCAACCTTGGTGGGCGCGTCAAGCATGAGCAGGGTGATCGACTCGTCGTTGCCTGCGAATGACGAGGCGAGGCCCTTGCCCTCCTCGCCCTTCGTCGACGCGACGTCGGCCGCCCGCTGCGCAAGCGTGGTCACCTTGACCGTACCGGTGAGCACCTGCTTGCCGGCGGCGAGCGCCGACTGCTTGGCCGCCTTCTCCTTCGCGGAGAGAAACTCGTCCGCGACCTTTGCGTCAGAGGCGCCGCTCGCCTTCCCGTCGTCATCCCCGCCCTGCTGGGCAGCCGGTTGCGTGGCGGCAGGCGCAGCAGGTGCGGCCTCCCACGGACGAACGACTGCAAGCGCGATGCCGCCACCAACCAGGGCCACGCCAGCGATTGCCGCGGCAACGATGGGAGCGAGGTTCTTGTTGGCCTTGGGATTGCCGCCGCCCGCAACGGGAGCGCCGGCACCAACGGAGTCAGGAGCAGACGGACCCTGAGCGGGTTGGATCGGCGCGGCGCGGCGCATCGTGGCCGTCGGCTGCTGCGCGGATGCAGCTGGCGTCTGACCAGCGAGGGACGTCTCGTCAGGAGAATCGCCCCGCCCTGCCCTCGCACCGCACTCGGTACAGTAAGTCGTGCCCTCTTCCAGCTCTTTTCCGCAATTCGTGCAAAACATCTCGACTCACTTTCGACGCGGATCCAAAGCGACAGTTTCGACTCCTCGACAGAACACTGGGAACGCAGTCCGCCACGCCCATTGCGCAGTCTGCTACGACAAACATCATAGCCTAAACGAGAGATATCGAGACTATCAGTAACAACGAGACCAACGGCGTGAGACAAGCGATGACGGCGTGCTGTCGGACAGGCATAGCGCAACGCAAACATCACGAACTTCCGTCGATGCAAATGCCGCATCGAGTGGATTTGCCCCGTCCACCTCGGAGCGCAAATAGGCGTCGAGTGGATTCGCCCCGGCACCCTCGGAGCGCAAATCACCGCCGAGTGGATTCCCCGGAGCGCAAATAGGCGTCGAGTGGATTCGCCAATCGTCCACTCGAGCCACTTTTGCGCTCCCAATCGTCCACTCGAGGGCAATTTGCGCTCCGACGCCTCGGGCAGTCGTCCACTCGAGGCACTTTTGCGCTCCGACCCCCTAGCCAGTCGTCCACTCGAGGCGCTTTTGCGCTCCGGCACCCTGACCAATCGTCCACTCGAGGCGCGTTTGCACTGACGCCGAGCTCATGAGCTCACCGGCAATACCCCGCCCTAGCTCACGATGGTCCTGTCGTCGTCTCCCGCCATGGACATCGAGTGCACGGAGCACTGCAGGTCGCCCGAAACAAGCCCGTAGTAGACGCGTCCGTCCAGATAGCTCGTATAGCGCACCTGATCGCCAGAGAGCGCGACCGAGCTGAAGACGGGATCGCCGCCTGCGACGGCATACGCCTCAATGCCGTAGGTGCCACTTGCGTCCCTCTTCGTCAGGATAATGCCGCCGTCGTAGGAACTCACCCTCTGGATGTCATCGGAGCCAGACCACAGCGTCTGCTCCTTGCCGTCCGCCATGCCCACCAGCTTCACGCGGCTCACAGAGGGTCCCTCCTCCCAGACCACCATGTTGGTCGAGTCCATGGGGAAGGCGTTTCGAATGGAGAAGCCGCTCGGCGCGCGATAGGCGTCCTTCGCGTTCGACCCATCGAGGGCAGAGATGCGGACGCTCGTTGCGCCCTTGTCGGCAAAGGTGATGAGCTTGTCGCCCGACACGCGCCAGTACGTCGAGCTCCCGACGTTCGCGTACGTGGCGCGAGATCCGCCGGTCACGTCGCATCTACAGACGCTTCCGCTCTTGAGGTAGTACACCCACGACCCCTCGACCTGGCAGAGCGACCAGTCGTCACATTTGTCCAGCGTCCGCGAGCCCTGCCCGTCCGTCCCGACGGACATCACGGAGCTGTTGCCCTCCGCGACCTGGTTGAACACGAGCAGGTCGCCCGCCACGTTGATGTGATAGACGTTCTTGACGGACTGGGGCGCCTTGTACACGACGCTCGAGCCCGTCCCGTCCGGCTTGCAGCGAACGATGGACCTCGTGTCCCAGTCGGTCCCGTCCACGGGACTGCCGACGTAAATCGTGCCGTCCGAGCCAAGCGCCATGTGGCCGCCGTTGACGAGGTTGCCAGCAGTGGAGAAGCCCTTGGCGGCAGACTTGTCGACGTCCTTGCCGGCATTCGCCCCTGCCGAACCTTCGGCGCCGTTGTCACCGGACTTGCCTCCCGGCTGTGCCACGTCCTTATCGGAGGAGGGCTTGTTCGCGCTCGCGGCAGGACTCTCTCCCGCGGTGCCGGCATTTCCACCCACAACCCTTGGCACGAAGACGACCGCCCCGATAATCGCGGCAGCCACCACAACGCCCGCCGCCACCGCGGCAGCGACGGGCACCTTCTTTGCCTGGCCTTGCACAGGCGCAGGCTCCAGGTCCGCCCCACCCGCAGAGCGTCCCTTCCGCGGATCGACCAGAGGCACGGCCCCGCCCGCGGAGGCGGCTCCTCCGGCACCCTGGCTCTCCGAGCCCTGCTCGAGGGTCAACCCGCAGCTTGTGCAGAACTTCTGCCCCTCCTCTACGAGGGCTCCGCAGCAGGTACAATACCTCGTCCCGGCGGGATGCTCGACAAGTACGGTCGCGCCGGCGTCATCGCTAGGTTCGAGCTCCGACCCCTCGTCGTCTAGGGGCGCGCCACATTCGGTGCAGAACTTCTGCCCCTCCTCCACGAGAGCGTGGCAGGAGGCGCACTGCCTCGCTCCGGCGGGGCGCTCGACGAGTACGGTCGCACCCGCGACGTCGCCGGACTCGGGCTCCGCCCTCTCGACGGGCAGGGGTTTGCCACATTCGGTGCAGAACTTCGCCCCTTCAACGTTCTCGGAACCACAAATCATGCAAAAACTCATGGCGAAATCAACCTCTCGCTTGGCGGACGGCCCGTATAGGCACCCTCTCAAATCTGCAACGTACCCTCGACCATACGACTAATGGCAAACGGTCGCAAGCGCCCTCACACCGCGCGCTCGCAAGCGCCCCTACGCCAAGCCCGCCTGCATGAGGTAGGCGATCGCGATCAGCTGCAGCGCGAGCATCGCCGGCAGGCCGTACCTGAAGCGGGGCACGCTCACCTTGTGGCGGCACACGGCCATGGCGAGCATGCCGCCCACGCACCCACCTGCCAGGGAGATGCCCAGGAGCACACCCTCGGGTATGCGCCAGGCATGCCGCACGGCCCGCGCCTTGTCAACGCAGAACAGGGCGAAGGCCACTACGTTGACGACGCTCAGGCACACGGCGAGGGCGAGGTGTTCGCGTCCCAGCGCAAGGCGCAGCTCCTCGACGCTGAAGCGGTGCCAGCCGAAGACATTGGCCACGACGACCGCCCAGAGCACGAGAGCGCCAACCGCAAACACACGAGGGCCGACGTTGTCCTTGCGGACCCTCCCGCCCCAGAGCGCAAGCGCGAGAAGCACGCCGAGGCCACCGCCCGCCGCAGAGAGAGCAGCGGGCGCGATGCTGCCGGAGGCATCTCTGCCCGACCGCGCTCGCGAGCGATGAGTGAGCGCGAGCATGGCGAACGAGAACACATTCATGGCGGCAAGGTAGACCAGGAACGTGTCGGTCTCGATCAAGTGAACCTCCAATGAGCATCCTCCGCGGCTCGGCCACTCCAGCACCAAGCGCATGGGCCCTCATGCCCCCATGAACGGGGATACGGGGGTCCATGCATCATAGCGCGAACCGATAGCGACTACGCGGCGCGCGATCGCCTCCGTGCCGCGCGCGATCGCCGCGCACTCTCCAGCCTCGCCTAGCGACGCTCCTTCTCGTCGCCGGTCGCGCGGACAGAAGCCGATGCGGCGACGGCAACAAGCGCGAGCAGGGCGAGCGGCACGGCCGGCGGCATCTCGTCGCCAGTCCTGGGCAGCTCCGCCTTCGGCGCCTTCCTCGCCGCATCAGGCGCGGCGCTTGCCTCGTCAGACGTCGGCTCCTGCTTGGCCTCCTCGCCCGACGACTCGATGGGATCGAGCTCCCACGTGCTGACGAACTCGGTGTTGTTGATCTCGTAGCCCTCGCTCTCGGTGCCGTCGTCCTCGAGCGTGACGATGATGTTATTGATGCCGTCCCGGCGGAAGTAGCCGTTTGGCGCATCAAACACACCCGTGAACGTCTCCCCCTCGCCAAGCACGGGAACGTCCATGGCAAAAAGCTCCTCGCCAGAATCGCTGTTCAGGAACAGGAGCCTGGCGCCATGAGGGACCACGCCGTCGTTCGTCACCGTAGCGGCAACGGACTCCTGACCGTCCACGATCTGGTGCTCGACCTCGAGCGAGAGCGATGGCGCGCCCAGCGACACCGTCACCGCAGAACCGTTGGCTGCCTCCCTCTTGATCTTGCTCTCGGTCACCGTCGCACCCGCGGGGGCAGCATACATCGTGAACTCGCGTGCCTTGTCGAAGGACTCCTTCGGGGGAACCGTGTAGTCAAACGAGACGCTACCCTCCTCGTCGATCTCCATCTCCAAGTTGTCACTTGCGACCTTGGTCGCCACGCCATCCTCGAGCTTCCACAGGTCCACACCCGTCACGTCGAGCATGCCGTCATTTTCGAAGTGCACCGTGACCGGCATGTTCTCGCCCGTCTTGACCTCGAACTCGTCAAAGTCCACGTCGCTTACGCGCAGATGGCTCAGCGAGCTTTCGGTAGACTGCTTCAGGTCGACGGAGCCATCGTCATCCGCCTGGCCGGACAGCGCCTCCCCGTCAGAGGCGGATGCGGGCCCCGTCGTGTAGATGAACAGGGGCTGGCCATCCAGGTACGTCGCGCAGTAGTCGGTCACGACGCTGGAGTCGGCCGTCGCCTCCACGACAGACGTCCAGTCTGCACTCCCAGCACCCGTCGTGACGAGTGTCTGGATGTCAGACGTGCCGTTTCCCGCGACGAGGAACGAGACGTTGCCGGAGCGATTCTCACCCAGGTCGCCCGCGATCTCGTAGTACGACGTGGGCAGGAAGACCTCGGAGCCGTCGAGCACGACGGTGGCGTTGGCCTCGGGACCAGACACGCTGTTGATGGAGAGGTACGGGCTCGCCTCACCATCGTTCGGGTCAACAAGCGTGGCGTACGTGAGAACGTCCTTCTTCTCGCGTTTGGCAAACTGGGCGTTGCCCGACCTGGTCGCGACCATCTGCACCTCGCCGCCATCCGAGGTGAGCGTGTATACGGACGAGCTCGAGAGCGTGGGCGCGGCGTTAAGCGTCACTTCTTCGGCCGTCGAGCGGAATTCCTCGTCGAGGGACCATGCGCAGGCGGCCTTGCCACCGTACTCGCCGACGTCAAACGACGACATCGCCCCTTCCCGCATAGTCACGTCTCTCGCCACGTCCCAGCCGGCATCGCCCCTCTTGTAGAGGCGAATCTTGTGCACGCCGGAAATGCCGATGACCTCTCCTTCAGAGCCGGTCGTCTCGTTCGTGTACCAGCCCACGTACAGCCCGTCGTCAACCTTGACCGCCTTGGGGTTCGCGGGCATCGAGCCGCCCTCGGAGCTCTCCTCGCTGACCGTCTCGACGCTAACCTGGTCGTCCTTCGTGATGGTGGCCACCTTCACGTCGAGCTTCTCGCCGACGCCACCTATGGTCGCCCCATCCCCTATCTTGCTGTCGGCCGCAAGCCATGCCACGTAGCAGTTCTCGCCGTCGGTGGTGATCGTGGGACTGTAGTCGGCGAACTGGCCACTCTCGGTAGTCGTGTCGATGACCTTGGGAGCAGACCAACCGTCGTGTCCCAGGCGCGAGTAGACCAGCACGCTGCGGTTCGCGGCATCGCGTGTGCCAGCGCCAGACACCTGGGCGGCATCTGCGATGTAGGCGATGACGGGACCGTCGTCCGTGGTCGCACACGTGAGCTCCGTCTCTCCGTAGATGCCCCCGAGTATGGTGTCCGCCGACTCCGTCGCCTGGGTCGCCAAGGGCGTGCCCGACTCGCTCAGGTAGTCGCGCGAGTCGAGGGGATACGCCGTGTCCGCGTCCACGCTGAGGGGCGAGGTTGCTGTTCCGTCCTCGTTGAGCTCCGGCTCATCCGCATCGGAGTGTGTCGCCAGCTTCGCCGTGTCCTGCTTGCGCTTGTACAGCTCCTTCTTCTTGTCGAGGATCTTCCACGTGTAGACCGTAAAGCCAAACAGCTTCGCCTTCGCGCCGCACTCGCCCGACAGGACGATCGAGTCAAGGTACGTCTCGGGCAGTATCTGGAAGTCGACGTCGATGCGGCCCTTGCCGTACGCGCCGACCGAGGCCACGTACTGCAGGCCCACGCCGATGTAGAGTTCGAGTCCCGCGTATGCGCCCAGGCCGAGCTTCCCCTCGATGCCCTTGCCGGGGGTCAGCTTCCCCGTGAGCATCGCCTTGCCGCCCATGGTGAACGTGAGCGTGCCGGTAAAGATCAGGTACTGCGCGTGGCCCGAGGCAGAAAGGCCCGTCGAAATGATGAGGTTCACGGCGCGCGGCGCCTTGGGGTCCTTCGTGTTGAACTCCATGTAGCCACAGACGTTCCAGTCGAACGACTTGCCGCCCCACTTGCCGAACTTCTTCCCGCTCCACCCCTTGTCCATCTCGGCTGTCTTCTTGGCAATAGCATCGGTCGTGTACTTCTGCCAAACGTTGCCGTTCTTGACCGCCTTGTAGAAGTCCACGTCCTCGGGGCTGCAGTTGATGCCGGCGATGGTGGTGCCGTCAGGGTTGTGCTTGTATTGCAGCGGAAGCCTCAGGGCGCCCAGGTTCATGGTGGTACCCTCGAGGAACTTGAAGCCGGTGTTCTTGAACGTGTACGAGAGCCCGTTGGAGAACGACCAGGACCCGCCGTCCTCGGACAGTCCCGCCATAGAGCCGGATCCCGTGCCGGCGGGCTTCTGCTCGGCCTTCTTGGAGTTGTTGACGCGCACGTTGAGTTGGCGCTCGTAGCGCTTCACGTAGTTGCCGCTTGCGTCCTTGGTGGACGTGATGAGCTTCAGCTTCTGCCCCTCGACGAGCTTGTCGCTCTTGAATCCTATGAGGTTGCCGTTCAGGTTGCAGAGCTCGGTCTGCTTGCCCGACGAGTCCTCGAACACCAGCTTGCGCAGCCTGTTGGCGGGACTCAGGTCGGTATAGGCGTCCCTCACGTTGAAGGAGAGGTCGACCCCATTTCCCAGGTTGGTGTCGAGCGTTGCCACCTCCTTCGCGACATCGATCTCCTTCCAGTTGCTCGAGCCGATTCTCAGCATGACGGAGTCGGGCTTGTCGGTGCTCGCGGCATACGCCCTCGGCACAG
>JAGAWD010000071.1 GCA_017941585.1 Olsenella sp.
GACGAGTGAGTGGCCGAACCGTTCAGTCGTTGGGCTTTTGGTATCCAGCCGGGACCCGGATACGGAAATGCCGACGAGTGAGTGGTCGGGACACGGAAACCGCGACGAGTGGCACTCCGGACACGGAAACGTTAACGAGTGCATGGCGTGGGCGCGGTAGGCGCCTACCAGGCGTAGCCGCCATAGGATTCCCACAGGCGCGCGAACGCCGGGAGCGACGACTCGATCTGGGCGTCGTCGACGGCGTAGGAGAGCCGCACGTAGCCCGATCCGCCGAAGTCCGTCGAGTTGACGAAGTAGAGGCCCTGCTCGGCCGCCGCCCGCGCGGCGAAGGCCTGGTCGTCGGACTCGAGTGCGCGCATCCACAGGTAGAAGGCACCGTCTGGGCGCACCACGTCGTAGCCCATGTCGGCCAGCGCGCCGTAGAGCAGCTCGCGCTTGCGCGCATACTCCGCGACCGGCGCCGGCACGGACGCCACGCGCTCGATGACGCGCTGCATGAGGCTGCCGGCGATCGTGTTCACGGCGCGCTGGGCGCCGAGCACCGCATCACGCACGCCCACGATGTCGCGCATCGCGCGCGGCACCAGCGCGTAGCCGATGCGCTCGCCGGCAAGAGAGAGCGACTTCGAGAACGAGTAGCACACGACCGTGTTCTCGTAGAGGGAGGGGACCCAGCAGGGCTGCGCCCCGTCGTAGCGAATCTCGCGGTACGGCTCGTCGGAGAGCAGGTAGATGGGGTGGCCCACACGACGACCCTCTCGGCGGAGAAGGTCGGCCAGCGCGCGCAGGGACTTCTCGTCGTAGACCGTGCCCGTGGGGTTGTTGGGCGAGTTCACGATCACGATGCGCGTGCGGGGCGTGACGGCGCGCTCGACGGCGGCGAGGTCGATCTGGAACGTCTCGGGCAGGGTGGGCACCTCAACGCACGCGCAGCCCCACGCCCGCGCGTACATGCGGTACTCGGGAAAGTACGGCGCAAGCACGATTACCTCGTCGCCGGGCATGGTCAGCGCGCCGATCGTGGAGGTGATGGCGCCGGAGGCCCCGGCCGTGAGGATGAGCTCGTCGGCGTCCACGCCGGCCGAGAGGCGCGCGTTGAGGTCGTCGGCAATCGCCTGGCGCGTGGCGAGCCAGCCGTTGTTGGGCGTGTACCCGTGGACGTCCATGGGGCCAAGCTCGTCGAGCACCTCGCGGATGACATCGTTCACCTGCGGAGGAGCGGGCACGGCGGGGTTTCCGATGGAGAAGTCCCAGAAGTCGCTGCGCCCCTGCTCGCGCAGGGCCATCGTCTGCTCGAACACCTCGCGGATGGCAGACTTGCCCGCGCCGAACTCGTGCATGGTCGGGTTGTATCCGCGCGGCGTGCCGGCAGCCGGGGCGGTGCCAGCCGGGGCGGTGCCAACCGGGGCGGTGCCGGCCGAGCCGCCGGCACCCGAGCGTACCTTCTCCCCCATCGCTACTCCAGCGTGCGCATGAACTCGGAGATGGCAGAAAGGCCGCGCTTGAGGTCGTCCACGTTGTCGGAGTAGGCGTAGCCGATGCGCATCGACTTGGGCTCCTCGAAGGCGTCGCCCGGCGTCACGAGCGCGCCCGTGGTCTGGATCATGCGCGTGCAGAACTCGTAGGAGTCGACGTCGTAGTCGTAGTAGACCAGGGCCGTAGTGCCCGCCTCGGGACGGACGATCGAGAGGTGCGGCTCGGAGTCGACCCACTCCATGAGGGAGGCGAGGTTCTGGCGGACGATGCGGCGGCTGCGCTCGAGGATCTTATCGGCCTGCGCGAGCGCGAAGGCGGCGACGGCCTCGTCGAACATGCCGCACGAGATGAGGTCGTAGTCGCGGTGGCTGAGAAGCTCGTGGCGCAGCTCCACGCTCTTGGTGATGCACCAGCCCAGGCGGATGCCGGCGAGCGACCACACCTTCGACATCGACGACGTGACGACGGCCTTGTCGTAGAGGTCGACGGGCGAGGTGGTGAAGCCGTCGTCGTCCTGCACGAGCAGGCGGTAGACCTCGTCGCACATGAGCCAGGCGTCGTGCTCGCGGGCGATGCCGACGATGGTCTCGAGCTCCTCGCGGCTGAGCAGGGCGCCGGTGGGGTTGTCGGGGTTGTTGATGCAGATGACCTTGGTGTCGTCAGTCACGAGGGCGGCGAGCTTCTCGGCGTCGACGTGGTAGTGGTCGTCCTTCTCGAGGTGGAGGATGTCGACGGTGGCGCCGCACATCTCGGGGATCGAGTAGAGCTGCTGGTAGGTGGGCATGATCGAGACGACGTGGTCGCCGGGGTTCACGAGGGTCGTGAGCACGAGGTAGTTCGCGCCGGCGGCGCCGTGGGTGGGGATGACGTGCTCGGGGCGCACGGTCTCGTAGAGCGAGCAGACGCCCTCGAGGAACTTGGGGTTGCCCTCGATGTCGCCGTAGGTGAGCCTGCGGGCGGCGAAGTCGTTCATGAACTCCTCGCGGCTTCCGCCGCAGATGTCGAAGAGCTGGTCGAGCGTGACCGAGTACGTGCAGGTCTCCGCCACGTTGTGGGTGCACTTGGTCTCCCACTCGTTCATCCACTGCTCTACCGCGAAGTCCTTGATCTCCATTGTCGCTCCCCTCTGCGGGCGGTTGGCCCGCGTCCGTTCTCGTTAATGTAGGTGTTTGCGGCCACGCCGGCGAGGATGTGCCGGCACGACCTCGCGCGGGCGTTGGTCCCCGCGCGGGCGCCGCGCTACAGCGCGACCGTCGTGCCGATCCCGCGCTCGAGCGCGCGGTCGTAGGCGACCTTCGAGGCCGCGAGGTCCTGCACTGCGATGCCCGAGGTGTCGAACACGGTTATCTCATCGTCGCTCGCGCGCCCGGCATGCGTGCCGCAGATGACCTCGCCCAGCTCGGCCGCGATGTCGCCCTCGGCGATGGCGCCGGTCTTGACGGGAACCTCGAGCTCGCCGGAGGATACCGACTGCGCGCGGTCGTCCACGAAGAGCGTGGCCTCGCGCAGGACGTCGGAGGCGACCTCCTGCTTGCCCTCCATGTCGGCGCCGACGGCCGAGACGTGCGTGCCGGGCCTGACCCAGCCGGCCTTGATGATGGGGTCGGTCGCGGGCGTGATCGTGACGATGACGTCGGCGGCGGCGCAGGCCAGCTCGCCGTCGGCCACGGCGACGATCTCGTACCCGCGCTCGATGCCGGCGGCGGAGAGGATCTTCTCGACCTCACCGCGCATGAGCTCGACGCGGGCCTCGGGCGCCTCGGCGCGCATCGGGTCCCACACCTCGACGTGCTCGATGCCCGGGCAGGCCGCGAGCACCGCGGCAACCTGGAAGGTGCTCATGTGGCCGGCGCCCGCGACGAGCAGGTTCTTGGCGTCTGCGCGGGCAAGCCACTTCGCGCCGAGCGCGGCGGCGGCACCCGTGCGCAGGCCGGTGATGGCCGATGCGTTGAGCAGGGCGAGCGGCGCGCCCGTGCCGTTGTCGCACAGGAGGGTGGTGCCGAAGATCTCGGGCAGGCCCTGGGCCGGGTTCTTCGAGAACCACGCCGTGAGCTTGAGGCCAAAGAGCCCGCTTCCGGCCAGCTCGCCGGAGCGGATGTCCATGTCGGCCACGCCGGGCTCGAAGGCCTCGTACACCATGGGCCACGCGCGGCCCTTGCCCTCGGCCTTCTGACGATAGGCCTCCTCGACCGCCTCGATCGCGTCGGCGATCGTGAACACCTGCGCCACGTCCTCTGCCGAAAGCACCCTAACCTCAGCCATGTGACCCCGCCTTTCCGTCTCGCGCCGCCGCGCCGGCGGCCACGTCCTTCTCGTCTGGGGCGTCTCTCGCGTTGGCAAGCCTGGCGAGACGCCCCTCTCGTCTGTAAAGAACTTTATTTGGTTTGGTGCTTCAGACCAAGGGCATCTTTTTGTTGCTATGTACAACGAGCTACCGAGAGAAAAGCGTTTTACGGGAGTTTTGTTGCTCATATCGCTGTTCCCTTCGATATTATTTGTGCTATACACCAACCTAGATGCCAATTTTTGTGCTTACCGATATTTGTGCAGGAGCAACCATGATCTACACCGTGTCGGACTTCATGTGCACCTACAAGGACAGCGTGCGCCTCGTTGCGGGGCAGGGCGGGCTGTCGCGCCAGATCGAGGAGGTCGGCATCCTCGACTACGAGCTCATGGGCGGCCTCAGGAGCAAGTACCAACGCGAAAACTTTTATACAAACCAGCTGGTGGTGAGCTCGTTTCTCTACGCGAGGGACGACGCGTTCCAGATCGTCGAGGCGGTGAAGTACCTGGTCTCGAAGGGCGTGAGCGGCCTTGTGATCAAGAACGTCTTCCACCTGCAGATTCCCGACGGCGCCATCCGCTACGCCAACGCGCGCAACTTCCCGCTGTTTCTCGCAACCAGCGACGACCTCTTCTTCGACGAGGTCATCATCCGCGTGGGCGAGCAGGTGAGAAGCCTTGCGGACGGCAACTTCGCCGAGCGGGAGATAGACGCCCTGCTTCGCGGGAACCCTGACGCAGGCGAGGTGCGCCGGCGGGCCCTCGGGCTCAACCCCTCGTTTGGTGACGAGCATCGCGCGACCTTCTTCCTGCTCGACGACGACGTCACCACCGAGCGCCTTGCCGAGCTCGAGCGAGGCTACCGCCGAAGCGCCGCGGCGGGCGTGGGCAACATCTTCTGCCACTGCGCGGCCGGGCGTGACGGCGGCCTGCTGTACGTGGAGTCGAGCAAGGCGGAGCTTGGCGACCATGCCGAGGAGATGGCGAGGACCCTTCTGGCGGACGTGCTCGACCAGGAGGCGGGAGTCGCCGTTGGCGTGAGCGACGTGCACTACGACCTCGCCGAGTTCGCGCACGCCCTGCGCGAGGCGATACGCGCCGCCCAGCTCGCACGCCGACGGGCCGGCGGGGCGATCGGGCCCGGCGCAGGCGTTGGGGCGCGGGCGGCCGCAAGCGTTGTCGGCGGCGATGTGCCTGGCACGACCGCGGGTGCCGCCGACGCGTCCGCCCTCACGACCGGTGGAGCAAACATCGCATGCTACGCGAGCCTCGGCATCACGCGCGCAATTCTCCCCCACGCAGACTCCCCCGAGATGCGCGCGTTCGCACAGGACGTCCTCGGGCCGCTTCGAGAGTTCGACGCGGAGCACGGCTCGCAGCTTCTCGCCACGCTCGAGGCCTTCGTCGCGTGCGAGCAGAGCGCGCGGGCGACCGCGGAGGCGCTGGGGCAGCACGTGAACACCGTGCGCTACCGCCTGGAGAAGGTCACGCAGGTAACGGGGCTCGACCACAGGGTTCCGAGCCAGATGGCGCAGCTCGTCCTCGCCTGCACGGTCGAGCGCTGCCAGGAGGTGCTCGCGCAGGAGTAGGCCGGGCGCAGGCCGGGAGGAGTAGGCCGGACGTGGGCCGGACGCCTGTACGGGAGTAAGAAAAGGGAAGCCGGGGAACGTCCCCGGCACTTGGAAACTCTCCCTATTCGGAAAAGCAAATCATTTATGCCACGAGTCGTTAGAGCACTACCTCTTCAAAGTGAATTCGCTCCTTCTCTTCGATCCACTCGAAGAATTCCGTGCAGTCAAACGTCGGAATCGCGCTCATTGTGAAATCAGCCTGATTCCTCGTGATGATGCACCGAGCGCCGAAACTCATCGCCACCTGATGAACCAATGCGTCCTCAAAATCACTCCACGGCGACTCAAGCGCCCTGTCGACCTCTTCCACGCCAATGCTACAGACATTGACAATATCTCTCAGCTCCATGATGGCCTTCTTGACCGCCATCTGCTTGGAGCGCCTTCCTCCCGAAAGAAGGTAGAAGAGGTCAGCCACCTGGGATGAGCTCATCCACAGTTCGTAATCACCCATATTGGCAAAGACCATCAGCTTTCGTGCGGAAGCATAGAACGGCTCGCGCCCTGCTAGGTAGTCGAGAAGGACGTTCGTATCGACCAGTGCCTTAATCATGAGACCCACCCACGTTAGGCTCGTAAGGTGAGTCGTCGTCAACGAGCGCGTGACGGCGTGCCCGCTCGAGGCGAATTTCGGCCATCGTCATTCGGCCGAAACGCTCGTCCAGCTCAAACTTAGGGATGCTGTCTACCTTAGCGATGGACTCAGCCAGTCGCTGCTCGCGCGAAGCAAGATCATCGGAGTTCCTGTCGAAGGGCAGACGACCCTTCTTGATGACGTACTCGTACAGAAGGTTGATTGCCTCGGATGCCGACACTCCGAGCTCTGCCAGAGCGCGCGACCCAGCGTCTTTTCGCTGTGCGTCCATACGCGCGGTAACCATTGCGTCAGGCATGGCTCCTCCTCTGTTGTACGTTGTACAAGAAGAGTATATACCCCATGGTCTGCGCCGACAAGGAATGCGACGCGGACAGAAGACGGGTTCGAGGAGCCAACAGGTTTCGCTAGCCGCGCGGCCCCGCGTCGGCGACGTCGTCCGGCCCCAGCTCGCAGAACACGACGGGGTTGCCGTGCTCCCTAAGCAGCGACACCAGATCGTCCATCTCGATGTACATGGTCGCGGTGTTCACGAGCGGGTGCGCGTCGATGCGCTTGCCGCGCAGGCCCTCGTCGAAGACCATCGTCACCTCGCGCGACTCGTCGTTCAGGATGCCGAGCGGCGTGACCGCGCCAGCCGTGAGGCCGAGCTTCTCCTCGAGCATCTCCTCTCGCGCGAACGAGAGGCGCCTGCTGGGAATGCGCTTGGCGAGCGCCTTGAGGTCGATCTGTTGGTTCTCGTCGGCCGTGACCACGTAGAAGTTGCGCTTCTTGTCGTCGCGAAGGAACAGGTTCTTGGTGTGCGATCCGAGGTCGGGCACGCCGGCGGCATCGCCCTCGGCAACCGTGAACACGGCCTCGTGGTGGAAGGTCTCGAAGGGAATGCCCTTCTCGCTGAGAAGATCATAGAGTTCCTGCTCGGTCATGTTCGTCACCTCAAAAGGTCGAATTGCTGGGACAGCCGCTGAAGGTCTGCCACTGGAGGGCCGCCACTGGCTGACTGTCGCTGGATGGCTGACACTAAATGGCTGCCACTGAATAGCCGTCACTGAAAAGCCGTCACTGAAAAACATACACGAAATCGGGGTCCGCTCGCTTCGGGGAGCGTTTCCGCAGGATTCAAATATCAGTAATACAACCACCTTGCACTCGCGTATGCTTTTGCTCTCCGAGGCTTTTGGCGGACGGTTCGCGACGGGCAGGCCCCGCCGAGTGCGGGACCGGGCGAGGGCCTCCGGCGCAAAACCCGGTCGAGTGCGGGAC
>JAGAWD010000072.1 GCA_017941585.1 Olsenella sp.
AGGGCCAGTCGCAGGTAGGCGTCGAGACTCCCGACTACGAGAAGCAGATCGCCGAGCGCGACGAGAAGATCGCCTCGCTCGAGGCGCAGGTCGCCGAGGCGGCGAGGAACGCCGAGACGGCCGAGCAGCTGCGCGGCGAGATCGCCGAGCTCAAGGCCCAGGGCGAGAGCGACCGCATCGACTTCAAGCTGCAGCTCGCGGGCGTGCGCAACGTGAAGGCGGCACGCGTCCTTCTCGCAGACCACGACAACGACGTGGACAAGCTGAAAGAGGCCGAGCCCTGGCTCTTCGAAGCGTCCGGAAAGCACGCCAAGGGCGGCAGCGCCGGCTCCGGCACGACCGGGCTGCCCAACGCGGGCGCGGCTTCCGACGAGGGCAAGACGCTCAAGCACTGGCGCGAGATCGCGGGCCTCACCGACGACGGCGACGACAAGAAGGAGGGCTAAGAGATGCCTAACAACATCGCATTCGCACGCAACTACACCGCAGTCATCGACGAGGTGTACCAGAGGGCATCCTTCTCGGGCGTGCTCAACTCCGGGCGCCGCATGGTGCGCGCGGGCCACAACGCGAAGGAGATCCTCATCCCGAAGATCTCGGTGACGGGCCTCGGGAACTACACGCGCAACGTGGGCTACAAGACCGGCGCCATCACCTACGAGTTCGAGACCAAGACCTTCAACTACGACCGTGGCATCCGCCTGTTCGCGGACGTGATGGACGTGGAGGAGGCTGGGGTTAACGACTGCTTCGTGGAGGCCGGCGCCGAGCTCCAGCGCACGCAGGTGGCGCCCGAGGCCGACGCCTTCACCTTCGCGCAGATCGCATCCCACCATGGCGTGACCGTGAAGCAGGAGAACTTCGACGAGTACACCGAGGCGACCACGATCCTCTCGGCGTTGCGCCAGGTGACGAGCGACATGGACGAGAAGCAGGTTACGCTGGGCTCGCGCTACCTCTTCATCACGCCGACCCTCAAGGGCGTGCTGGACGACTACTCCTACGCGAACCCCACCATGAGCAACCGCGTGCTCGAGCGCTTCGCGCGCATCGTGGAGGTGCCGCAGGTGCGCTTCTACACGGCGATCGACCTGCTCAGCGGTGACGACGACCAGTTTGGCTACCAGCGCGCCAAGGGCTCCTACGAGCAGACGACCGACAGCGAGCCCGACCCCAACAAGTTCTACTACACCCGCACCGGGAGCGACCCCAACTACACCTACACCGTGGTGGAGGACCCCGTGGCGTCTGACATGGGCAGCTACTACGAGCTCGTGGGGCGCGGCGAGGCGATCAACTTCATGGTCGTGGAGAAGAGCGCGGTGATCAAGTTCGACAAGCACGTGGCGTCGCGCGTGTTCTCCCCGGACGAGCTCGAGGCGCTGGACAGCTTCATGATGAAGTATCGCAAGTACGGCATCGTGGAGCTCTTCGACAACAAGCTCGACGGCGTGTACGTCTCGGCCTCCACGGAGTAGCCGTGGCGTCCACCGTGACATACGAGTTCTACGTCGAAACCTTTGGGGGCGGCCTCTCGGAGGCCGCCTTCGGCGCGTCGGTCGGCATGGCGGAGTCGCACGTGAGGTGGCTCTGCGAGCTGCGGGACTACGACGACA
>JAGAWD010000073.1 GCA_017941585.1 Olsenella sp.
ATAATGGGGCGCGGTGGCAGACTGGGTTAGAAAGGTAACTACCGTGGCAGACAGCATTGAGGCCGAGCGCAAGCAGGGGTCCGTTCCCGCATATGACGCCGAGGCCATCGAGACGAAGTGGCAGCGTATCTGGGACGAGGAGGCCCTTTACAAGACCGACGAAGACCCCTCCAAGCCCAAGAAGTACGTTCTCGAGATGTTCCCGTACCCCTCGGGCGACCTTCACATGGGCCACGCCCGCAACTACACGATCGGCGACGCCATGGCGCGTCAGGCCCGCATGAGGGGCTATGACGTGCTGCACCCCATGGGCTTCGACGCCTTTGGCCTTCCCGCCGAGAACGCGGCCATCAAGAACAAGACCCAGGCTGGAAAGTGGACCCACCAGAACATCGCGCAGGCCGTCAAGACCATGAAGCGCATGGGCTTCTCGTATGACTACGACCGCATGTTCAACACCTGTGACCCCGAGTACTACAAGTGGGGCCAGTGGATGTTCATCAAGATGTGGGAGAGGGGGTTGGCCTACCGCGACACCTCTCCCGTCAACTGGTGTCCCACATGCCAGACGGTCCTTGCCAACGAGCAGGTCGTCGACGGCAGGTGCTGGAGGTGCGGCTCTGTTCCCGAGAAGCGCAACCTCTCGCAGTGGTACCTCAAGATCACCGACTACGCCCAGGAGCTTCTCGACGACCTCGACCAGCTCTCCGGCTGGCCGGAGAACGTCAAGGCCCAGCAGCGCAACTGGATCGGCCGCTCCGAGGGCGCCGAGATCGACTTCGCGCTCGCGGACGCGGACGGCGTGACGCCGACCGATCGCAAGGTGACCGTCTTCACCACGCGCGCCGACACGATCTTCGGCGTCTCGTTCATGGTGCTGCCGCCCGAGTCCGAGCTTGCCCAAGAGCTCGTCGCGGGCACCGAGTACGAGGCGGCCTACCTCGAGCTCAAGTCGGCCACCGAAAAGGTGAGCGCCGTCGACCGTCAGGGCTCCGAGCGCGAAAAGCACGGCGTCCCCACCGGTCGCTTCGTCATCAACCCCATAAACGGCCGCCCCGTCCCCATCTGGGTCGCCGACTACGTCCTCATGGACTATGGCACGGGCGCCGTCATGGGCGTGCCCTGCGGCGACCAGCGCGACTTCGACTTCGCCAAGAAGTACGGCCTCGAGATCGCACCGATCATCTGCGAGAAGGACGACCCCCTCTACGAGGAGCTCAAGGACGAGCGCGAGCTTCGCGTCACGTCCGTCGACTGGGACAAGGCGATGGTCGCCGAGGGCTACCTCGTCCAGTCCGGCGAGTTCACCGGACTCAAGGGCGGCAAGCACTCCGAGGCCGTAGACGCCATCACCCGTTGGATGGCCGAGCACGGCTGCGGCCGCGAGACCGTGCAGTTCCGTCTGCGCGACTGGCTGATCAGCCGCCAGCGCTATTGGGGCAACCCCATCCCCATGATCCACTGCGACTGCTGCGGCGACGTCCCCGTGCCCTACGAGGACCTGCCCGTGATGCTTCCCGACGACCTCGACCTCGGGGCGGGGGAGACGCTTGCGGAGTACGCCCCGTTCTACGAGACGACGTGCCCCAAGTGCGGAAGGCCCGCCAAGCGCATCACCGACACGATGGACACCTTCACCTGCTCGAGCTGGTACTACCTGCGCTACACCGACCCCCACAACGACGCCGCGCCCTTCTCCAAGGAGGCCGCCAAGCGCTGGATGCCGGTCGACAACTACATCGGCGGCATTGAGCATGCCATCCTGCACCTGCTCTACTCTCGCTTCTGGACGAAGGTCCTTCGCGACCTCGACATGCTCGAGATCGACGAGCCCTTCACCAACCTGCTCTGCCAGGGCATGGTGAAGGACGAGAGGGGCGAGACCATGTCGAAGTCGAAGGGCAACGTCGTTCCTCCCTCGAGCGTCATCGAGCCCTACGGCGCGGACACGATGCGCCTTGCAATCCTCTTCGTCGCGCCTCCCGAGAAGGACTTCGACTGGGATCCCGACGCCGTCGCCGGCGCCAACCGCTTCATCAAGCGCGCCTGGCGCGTCGTGTGGCAGCTGATGGAGGGCGCCGAGGGTGCAGGCGCAGGATCCAAGGACGTCGACCCCGCCAGGCTCGACGGCGCCGCCAAGGAGCTCAACCGCGTGCTTCACGAGGCGGGCATCAAGTGCACCCAGGACTTTGACCGCGGGCAGTTCAACACGGCCATCTCGGCTGCGATGGAGCTCACCAACGCGGCGAGCAAGTACCTCGTCGAGGTGCCTGTCGACAAGCGTGACGCGGCCCTCTCTGCGCGCGTCGCTCACGACCTGGTGACCATGCTCGCGCCCATCTGCCCGCACTGGTCGGAGGAGCTCTTCCACGAGGCGCTCGGCCGCACGGGCTCCGTATACAACGAGCCGTGGCCGGAGTTCGACGCTGCTCAGGCGAAGAGCGACACCATCGAGATCGCCGTCCAGATCAAGGGCAAGGTTCGCGCGCGCATTGCCGTCCCCGCTGCCGCCTCGAACGACGAGCTGGAGGAGGCCGCCAAGGAGGCCGTTGCCGCACAGATTGCGGGCAAGGAGATCAAGAAGGTCATCGTCGTGCCGGGCAGGCTCGTGAACATCGTTGCCATCTAGCACGTCGCTTGTCCTGGATCCACTTGCAAATTGGGGGGCCTCGCAATGGACTATTTGCAAGCCGAATCCTCGCAATGGGCTCCTTGTAGATTGGGTCCGCTGAGCAATGATGTCCAGAAGTAAGGTTATTCTTTGGGGTCGGCATTACGTCGACCCCTCTTTTATGGTTGCTTTGAGACGGCGAACAAATGGCAAACAGTGCAAATCGTCTCGAGTTTGTGCTAGGCCGGCGAGCGTGTCTCACCCATGACCCCGGAGCGCAAATTGGTCTCGAGTGGATTGGTCCCAGCCGCCCTGGAGCGCAAATCACCTTCGAGTGGATTCGCGGGAGCGCAAATGTGCCTCGAGTGGATTCGATTCGGCACCCTTGGAGCGCAAATGTGCCTCGAGTGGATTGCCTGGAGCGCAAATCGGCCTCGAGTGGAGTCGCCAGTCGTCCACTCGAGCCACTTTTCATATGTTCATCAGCGTGTCAAGCGCGCATGGCGAAATGGTCCGGCCGGTCCGGTGGCTAGCTAGGCCACCTTCCTGACCGGTAGCGTGTGATGGTACCGCCTATCCGATGAGCATGGTACCGACGGTCCGACGAGTCTGGTACCGTGTGTGACCCTTTTCAGCGAAGGGAC
>JAGAWD010000074.1 GCA_017941585.1 Olsenella sp.
ACCATCCGGATCCTCCTCGCGGACCCATATCCCGAGGTCTCGAGGAACCCCAGCTCGCCGAAGACCGATATGCCACACGAGACGCTGTGCTCGTCGAAATGGGTTCGCGCGTCGAGGTCGAACGCGCGCTGGGCTATGGCGGCATTGGTCATCGTGAAGGATGCATCACCGGAGTCAAGCGCCGTCTGGGACGCAATCGACCTCAGCGTGCGGTAGAGCACCACCAGCTCGGAGCGCTCCGGGGCGGACGAGCCTATGATCCTCTCGTTAATGCGCGCATCCCGCGGACCAAAGAGGAGATAGACCCTGGCATCCTGTCCGTCGCGACCGGCGCGGCCGCTCATCTGGTTGAACTCAACCGAGCCAAAGGGCATGTGGTAGAGCACGACGTTTCTGATGTCGGGGAGGTTGACTCCCTCGCCAAATGCGCTGGTCGACACGATGCAGGAGAGGTCGCCCGACCGGAATGCCGCTTCCACGCGGGAGCGGTCATCGCGCGAGAGCCCCGCGTTGTAGAAGGCGATTCTCTGCCCGAGCTCAACGACGCTTCGCCTGAGCATCCGAGCAAGCGAGACGGACTGCTCGCGCGAGTTCACGTACACGACGGTCTTCATGCCCGTCGAGACGATGGAGACGAGCGCGGCCTCGCGGTCGGGCAGGTCACGATAGTCACGCAGCAGGAGGTTCTCGCGGACCGAAGCGTCCACCACCACGTCCTCCTCGGCTATGGAGAGGAGGCGGCAGATCTCGCTTGAGACGTCGTCGGCAGCCGTCGCCGTGACAGCGAGGGCGACCGGTCTTCCGAGCGCGTCCAGAACGTTGGGCATCGAGAGGTACGCGCTGCGGTTTCCACCCTTCGCCGACCCCGCGTGATGTGCCTCGTCCACAACGACGAAGGAGATGCGACCCGACGCCGCAAACCTCCCGACGTGAATGGTGAGAAACTCCGGAGTAGTCAGCAGCACGTCAACGGAGCCATCGGCCAGGGATGCAAACGTCTCGTCTCGCCCGGAGGCGGACGTCTCGCCGGTAAGGACGCGCACGGTCATGCCCAGCCTGCCGAACGAGTCGGCGAGATGGAACGACTGATCGGAGACGAGTGCGCGCAGCGGATACACGAAGACGCTCGCACGATTTCTGAGCAGGGCTTCTCTGGCCGCGTGGATGTGGAAGATGAGGGACTTTCCGCGGCCGGTGGCCATGACGCAGAGCGTGGAGCGGCCCTCGGCGAGACGGTCGATGGCCGCCTTTTGTGCCGGGAGCAGGCTGTGGTCGCCAATCATGGAGCGCGTGAGCTCGTCGGTGAGCTCGTCGGTGCCCAGTTGCGAGAGCCTCTCGCGGACGCGGGCGCCAGAACCGGCGGCATCCCCCTGCTCCCCCTCGTCATCAAGGCGAGTGACCTCGACGTTGAGGCCGAGCGAGGACCTCCCGTCGGTGCCCCCCGTGACCTCCTCGACGCGGGCCGAATAGCGCGCACCCCCATCGATGATCGGCGCGAGCACGCCCGCAATCTGGCGTCTGAGGTACCCGACCCGCACTCCGTCCGTGGTCTCGATCGCTATGGCGCACGGGTCGACCTCGTTCGCGGCATCGCGAACGACACGGAGGGCCTCGCCGGCGGAGAGCTTGCGCACGACCTCCTGGCGTCCCTCGAAGCTCACACCGACAACCTTCGTCATGAAGGACCAGGCGTCGCCGATCGAGGCGTACTCGTCGCGTGAGAGCGTGCTCTCGGCATGTGCGAAGAGCTCGTCGGCCAACGAGGGAGCATCCTCGCTGGGACCCGCACCCGCCGAGAGGGACCGCTCGCCCAAACCGTGGGCAACCTCGTCACGATACAGGATGTCGCGAACCATGAGCTTGGGCTTGGTTCGCCCCTGCCAGGTTTCGTTCACGGGCTCGAAAACGAGGTCGACGGCAGACTCGCAGTTGCTTGCGCGCTCGATGTCGGGGACGCGAAACATTATGGCCTGGACGCTGCCAAAGCCATCCGTCGCCACAAAGCGCAGGTGGTTTTGTGTCTGTCCGACGCGGGCGCGGTTGCGCATCGTCACGCCACGCACGGCAAAGAGCGGCTTCTTGTTGCCCTGACCGAACGGTTGCAGGACCTCGAGCGATTCGATTCCGGAGACGCTCATCTCGGAGAGCTCGACCAGGGCGGTCACCTCTCCCCTGTCCTCGAACTCCTCGTCCTCGAGGCCCTCGAGCACGCTCTCGAGGCGAGACGCAAACGCAGGGAGCATGTCCTCCTTGCAGGTCACGCCCACGGCACCTGCATGGCCACCGAAGCGCACAAGAAGGTCGGAGCATTGCTCCACCACCCGGAAGAGGTCGACCGAGCCGACCGACCTTCCAGAACCCCGTGCCACACCGTCCTTAACGCTGAAGACGATCGAAGGCACGTGGTATCGGTTGGTGATCCTGCTCGCCACGATGCCCTTGACGCCCTCGTGCCACCCTTCTCCCCAGACGACGACGGACCTGCCGCCGCGATACCCTTTCTCGACCTTGCTCATCGCCTCCTCGGTAAGGGAGGACTCCGTCTCCCGGCGCTCGGCGTTCGTCTGCTCGAGCTTTGCGGCTAGCACTGCGGCCTCGGCCGGATCGTTTGTGATGAGGAGGTCGAAGGCAACCTCGACCGAGCCCATGCGACCCGCCGCATTGAGTCTGGGAATGATCGAGAAGGGCAGCTCGTCCGCCGTGATGGAGGACAGGTCGACTCCCGCCGTCGCCGCAAGCGCCACGATGCCCGGGCGCCGCGTATGCCTGAGGTTGGCAACGCCGTCTGCCACGAGCGCGCGATTCTCCCCCTCGAGCAGCATCATGTCGGAGATGGTGCCGAGCGTTGCAACCTCCGTGTAGGACCTCCAGAGGTCGCTACGCCCAAGGCGGCGCCCCAGCTCCTGCACGAGCTTGAGTGCGACGCCTGCGCCCGCCAGCTCGCGAGAGGAGCAGTCACGCTCCAGCTTGGGATCGGTCACCGGAACGCCGACGGGGACCAGCTCCGCAGGCTCGTGATGGTCGGTTACGGCGACGTCGACACCGCGCGAGAGAAGCCATTCGACCTCTTTCTTCGCGGCGATGCCGTTGTCGACCGTGACGATAAGGTCCGGGTGGCACCTCTCCATGACCCGCAAGAGCGCCTCGGCGGAGAGGCCATAGCCCTCGCCAAAACGGTCGGGAATGTAGGGGAAGACGGATGCCCCCAGCTCGCGAAGGGCGAGCGTGAGAAGGCAGGTGGCGGACATGCCGTCCACATCGAAGTCGCCGAAGACGGCGATGCGCTCGCCGTCCGCGACCGCGCGCTCGACGCGATTCGCGACGTCGGCCATTCCGGGAATGAGGAGGGGGTCCGCCCAGTCACGCTCCAGGGAGGGAGACAGAAAGGCCCGCGCGGCCTCGATGGAGTCGATGCCGCGCGCGACCATGGTCCTCGCCACGATCCGAGAGACGCCGCATCCGTCTGCGATACGCCTCTCGGCCTGAGGATCCTGTGGGAGAACTGCCCATTTCCTGCTGTCAAGTATTCCGGGCACCCTATTCAGCGCCCTTGCCAGAAGCCGATTCGACGACGGACTTTCCCGTGCCGCTGCCGTACTTCTGCTCGAGACGCGCCCACTTCTTCTCGTGCGTCTTCCAGATGGCGAGCAAAGGAGACGCGACGGCGAAGCTGGAATAGGTGCCGAGCAGCTCACCGACGAGCATCGCGAAGGCAAAGTCCTTCAGCGTGGCGCCGCCAAAGAGGAGCATGCAGATGACGGGAACGATTGTCGTGATCGTCGTGTTGATGGTACGGACGATGACCTCGTTGATGGAGTAGTTGCAGATCTCGAAGTAGGTGTGGTGTATGCCGTCCCTGAGGTTCTTGGCGTTCTCGTCGGTGCGGTTGAACTCGACGACCGTGTCGTAGAGCGAGTAGCCCATGATGGTGAGGAGGGCCGCAACGACGTTCGGCGTAATCGGGGTCTGGGACCACGCGTAGACGCCCAGGGTCACGATGAGGTCGTGCAGGAGCGCGGCTATTGCCGTGATGGACATCTTGAACTCGTAGCGTATCGAGACGTACGCGATGATGAGGACGATGGCGACGCCAAAGGCGGCCGCAGAAGACCGCGTGACGTCGGCGCCCCAGTCGGGACCGATGGTCGTGACGGTGTAGTGGTTCTCGTCAAGCCCGAGGGTCTCCGCCGCGGCGGCGGCGTGCTGGTTTGCGGTCTTGGGATCGATGGTGGTCGTGCGGACGAGGAAGCCGTTCGTGGCATCGGTTACCGTGGTCTGGACAGTGGGGTCCACCTCGCCGGCCCTCACGAGCGCATCGCGCATTTGCTCGATGCCAATAGAGCCCGTGTCGGTGAAGTCAATCTCCGTTCCGCCTTGGAACTCGATACCAAAGACCAGGCCGCGAGCGATGAGACCGACTACGGAGAGAATGACCAGCGTGGCAGAGATACCGAGGAGGATCCTCCTGTGCTTCATGAAGGGGATCTCATGCGAGAAGTGGCTAAGCATTCGCGACACCCCCTTTCTCGGCACGCTCAACCTTGGCGGACTCCGCATCCTCGAGATCCTGCGAAACGCCCCAGAACTTGGGATGGTTGGGAATCGCCCTGAGGGCGAGCAGGCGCAGCGCAGGCGCCTTGAAGCAGAACATGGTCACGATGTCGCACACGATGCCGAGGGCCAGCGTGAGGCCGAAGCCCTTAACGGAGCCGACCGCGACGAAGAAGAGCGCAAGGGCGGTAACCATCTGAACGGCATCCGCGTCAAGGGAGGTCATGATGCCATGCTTCGCACCCGACACGGCGGCGTTCTTGATGGAGCGCCCCATGCGAATCTCCTCGCGGAAGCGCTCGAGGACGAGAATCGACGAATCTGCTGCGGAGCCCGTGGTGAGCACGACGCCGGCAAGGCCCGGAAGCGTCAGCGCAAAGGCCCCGAAATGGGAGAGCAGCGCCAGTATGCCCAGATAGAGGACGGCAAACACGCCAAGGGAGCCCATGGTGAGGAAGCCGAGTCCACGGTAGAAGACGAAGAGGTACACGACGACGATTGCGACGCCGATCCCAATGGCGAAGACGCCCTGGTTGAGGGAGTCCTGTCCAAGGGTCGGGCCGACGACGCGGCTCTCGGAGTAGGTGAGCGTCACGGGAAGGGAGCCCGAGTCGAGAACGGTCTTGAGGCCCTTGGCGTCATCGATAGTGAAGTTGCCCGTGATGGAGACCTCGCCACCGGTGATCTCGTTCTGGACGGCCGGCGCAGAGTTCACCGTTCCGTCGAGCACGATCGCGATGCGACCCTTCGTGGGCGCCAGCTCGCGCGTCACGTCCGCGAAGATCTGGGAGCCCTCGGAGTCAAGCTTGACGTTGACCGCGTAATAGCCCGTGGCGGAATTGCTTGTCTGGGCAACGTTGACGCTCGAGATGTGGGAGCCGTCCATGAAGGCGGTGTACGTCCCCTCCTTGAGCTTCACGTTCTCCGCACCGGCGGTTATCTTGGCGAGCGCATCGGCATCGCCGATCTCGTCGAGCCGGACGAACTCGAGCAGACCCGTCTGGCCAACCGTCTGGATTGCCTGCTCGGCATTGGTGGCTCCCGGAATCTGGATGAGGATGGAGTCGGTGCCCTGCTGCTGGACCGTAGTCTCGGAGGCGCCAAGGGAGTTGACGCGGTTCTGGACGATGGTCGTCGCGGTGTTCATGTCCTCGGCGGAGGGGGCGGAGCCATCCGCCTTCGTCGCCTTCATGATGACGGAGACGCCGCCTTGGATGTCGAGGCCCTGGGTGATGCGCTCGCCAAGCGGCGTGAAGCCGATGACGCACACGACGAGCACCACGCAGAGGATGAGCAGGGTCGATGCCCAGCGTCGTGCCGCAGGGCTCATCTTCCTCTTGGGAGTCTTCTTTCCCTGGGGACGCCTGCCCCTCTTCGAGTCGGCGCCCTCGGAGGAGTTCCAGCGGGCGACGCCGCTCTCCTCCGACGCGTTATTCTTTCGTGCCATGAGCAACCTTCTGTATATGGGGCAGTGCCCCGACTTATAAACGGCGCAATTATAGAACACTTTGCGAACGCAATCGCGATGGGCGCGGTGCCGCCGGCATCTGCCTCCGCAGACGCCGATTTGCGCGTAGCACCGCGAACGAGTGACCCTACCAGTCCCTTGCCGCGGGGAGCTGCCCCCACTCGCTCACGAAGGCCCCATAGCGGCCATCGACGATTGCCTCGCGCGCCCGACGCATGAGGTCGAGCAGATAGTAGATGTTGTGCATGGAGAGCAGGATGGAGCCGACCATCTCCTTCTGTCGCACCAGGTGATGGATGTAGGCCCTCGTATATCCACCCCTGCAAACCGGGCACGAGCATGCAGCATCGAGGGGACCCGCGTCATGCGCGAAGCGGGCGTTTCTGAAGTTGAGCCTTCCCTCGCTCGAGAAGGCCGTTCCCATGCGGGCCGTACGCGTTGGTAGGACGCAGTCGAACATGTCGATGCCGCATGCCACGCCGCGCACGAGCGTCGTCGGATTGCCGACGCCCATGAGGTAGCGGGGCTTCTCGCGAGGCATGTGCTCGCTGACCAGGGGTCCGAGCGTCTCGAACATGGTCTCGTGGTCCTCCCCCACCGAGTATCCGCCGATGCCAAAGCCCGGGAAGTCTCCGCACTCCTGTAGGTGGCGCAGCGACCTCAGCCGCAGGTCCATGTGCATGCCACCCTGAACGATGCCGAAGAGGGCCTGGTCGCTGCGGTCGTGCGCCGCCCAGCAGCGCTCCGCCCACATGCTCGAGAGCTCGACGGCGCGCTCGACGAATCGGCGCGACGCGGGATACGGTGGGCACTGATCGAGCTGCATCACGATGTCGGCACCGAGCTTCTGGGCTATCTCCATGTTCTTCTCGGGCGTCCAGTGCACGTAGGAACCATCGTAGTCCACCGTGCGGAAGGTCACGCCGTCGTCGGTGAGCTTGGTGAAGTCGCCGTGGCTGAACACCTGGAAGCCGCCGGAATCCGTGAGGATGGGACCGTGCCACTGCATGAAGTCATGCAGCCCGCCCATCTCCTCGACGAGGTCCGCGCCAGGACGGTTAGCCAGATGGTAGGTGTTCGCGAGGAGGATCTTGGTGCCAAGGTCCTCCAACTGGTCGGGAAGGAGACCCTTTACCGTCGCCTTGGTTCCGACGGGCATGAAGATGGGGGTCGGCACGTCGCCGTGCGGGGTGTGAAGAACGCCCGCCCGCGCATGGGTTGCCGGGTCTTCCGCCACGACGTCGTAGGCGAACCAGATGTCTTTGGGATTCTTGTACTCGCTCATATCCATCCTCGTCCGATCGTTGCCAGCCGCAATGCCGCCTCGCTCGGGTCAACAAAAGAAGCCCGATGCCACGAGGGCACCGGGCTTGCAGCTTAAAACCTTCTGGTAGTCTGCACCTACTCGGAGAAGAGACCCGTGTCGCCGTCCTGGATGGCAAGGAGGGCGTTGAGGGCATCCTGCTCGTCGGGGCCGTCGCAGGAAATCTCGACCTTGGTGCCGGTGCCGAGACCAGCGGCGAGAATCATCATGATCGACTTGGCGTTGACAGGAGCGGTGCCCTTGTCGACGTCCTTGATGGTGACTGCGCTCTGGTACTCCTTTGCAACCTGGACAAACTGAGAAGCGGGACGAGCGTGAAGACCAGTGGCACTTACGATAGTCACTTGCTTGGAAACCATTGCGCACTCCTTAACGTTGGCGGGACCGTAACGTCCCACGTAACCTACCAATGCTTGCTCATTCTAGCAAAACAATCGTTGCGACGATGCAAAAGTGCATAATTGTTTGGTGAAGGGTTGCCCAACTTATCCCGCCACCGATTAATTGGGCTCCTCGAAACTTTTGGCAGATTCGCCAAAAGTTTCGAAGTATCAAATGCTTCTGTTACATTTGAGATGCATAGTCGGCGTGGAGCCACCGCAAACGCAGCACGAAGGGACCAAACATGCCAGATAACATCGAGACTGAGGGCGGCGCGTTCGAGCCCGTAGCGTCCTTCGAGAAGATCGACGAGACTGCATCCCAGGCAGAAGGCGCCTCGGACGACACGCCGTCGAGGGGCGAGGCCACCAGCCCGACGAGCGTCGCATCGGGCGCACTGGGCTCGCTCAAGGACGGGCTCGACGCAATCGGCGCGGTTCGATCCGCCGCCAAGCAGCACTCGGATGCGCGTGCCCAGCTCAAGCGCCTGAAGAAGGAGCTCGCAAAGACGCAGTCCGTCCTCGATCATCGTACGGAGATCGAGTCGCGCTACGACGAGATTGTCTCCGAGAAGACCGCGGAGATCGAGGATGCGCGCAGGGCGATCTTGGCATCCCAGGAGCGGGCGCAGCAGCTCGAGGCCGAGAAGAGCGAGCTCGAGGGGCGATTGCAGCAGATGAAGGCGGAGCACGAGACGGCTATCCGCCCCTATCGCGATCTCATGGAGTCGACGAAGGGCCGCTCCGACGACGCCGCAAAGTCTCTCGCGGAGATACGCCGTGCGGTAAAGAACGCCGACCAACAGGTTGCCGACGCCGCCAAGAGGCGCGAGCAGCGCATCGCGAACGCGAACCGCGCCGTCGACAACGCGCAGGAGCGCCTACGCAAGGTGGAAAGCGAGTTGAGCAGCCTGCAGAGCGGCGGGAACGCCTCGCCCTCCGCCATCCAGAAGATGCAGAGCGAGGTGGTGACGGAGCGCGCCCACCTCGACGCGGCCCGCGACGAGGTCACGCGCACAACCGCGGAATGCCAGCAGCTCGTGGACAACGCGCAGACCCACCTGTGGACCCAGAAGCAGTCGCTTGAGACGGTCGAGCGCCAGGCAAACGAGGCCAAGCGCGAGTCCGATGCGCATCGCGAGGAGTACGAGCGGCTCTACAACAGCGCCCTGGCCGAGGAGAAGGCCCTCGAGGAGGACATTTCCCTCCGCAAGAAGTCGATTGACGAGGCGAACAAGGAGAGGATCGAGAGCGAGCGCCTGGAGTCCGAGGCCCAGGCCCTGCTCGACGAGGCAAACGACATCCACGCCACCCCCGAGGTCACCCAGCAACTCAAACAGGGAATCGAGGACGGCGAGGCGGCCCTGGAGCGCCAGGAGTCCGAGGTCAACTCACTCGCGCAGTCGGAGCGACGCCTGCGCGAGGCGACGCGCGCGCAGCGATTCGTGTTCATCGGCGTCGCGGTCGCCGTCCTGATTGTCATCGCCCTGCTGATCTGGTTCTTCGCCATCCCCCACTAGGAGGGGTAGCGGCAAGCGACTAGAGAATGAGCATCGCGTCACCAAAGGAGAAGAACCGATATCTCCTCTCGATGGCCTCTTGGTACGCGGCCATGATCTGCTCCCTCGTGGCGAATGCGGAGACGAGCATCATGAGCGTCGATCGCGGGACGTGGAAGTTCGTGATCATGGCGTCGACCACGTGGAAGGTCGAGCCCGGCATGAGGTAGAGGCTCGTCCTGGCGTCGCGCCTCTCCGTTATGTCCCCCTCCCCCAGCACCTTGGCCGAGTCCGCCGCATCCTCGAAGCGCCTGGCAACGCAGGGGAGGTCCCATGCGGGGGCCTTTGGGTCGAACGCGCTCTCGAGGGAGCGGACGGACGTCGTTCCCACTGCGACGACCCTGTGGCCGGCCGCCTTGGTTTCATGCACCGCGTCCACCACGTCCTGCGTGACGTGGTAGCGCTCGGTGTGCATGACGTGCTGCGTGGGGTCGTCCTCCTCCACGAGGCGGAAGGTGTCGATTCCCACCTCGAGCTCCACGGTCTTGAACGAGACGCCCTTCTCCGCCAGACGGTCGATGAGTTCGGGGGTAAAGTGCAGGCCCGCCGTGGGAGCGGCGGCGGAATGCTCCTCGCGCATGGCGTAGACGGTCTGGTACCTCTCGGGATCGCCCTCGTAGTCGGTGATGTAGGGAGGCAGGGGAACGCGGCCCGCCTCGTGGATTGCCTGGTCGAGGTCCATGTCGCCGGCGGGCGAGAAGCGAACGAGGCGTCCGCCGCGATTGTCGTCAACGTAATCCACTATCTCGGCCGTGAGGCAGACGGGGGCGGTGAGCGGCGCGTGGGCGCCGCCCGCTCGATACTCGATGACGGCGCCCTGCTTGAGACGCTTGCCTGGCTTGACCAGGCACTCCCAGACCCGTCCGAGGGCATCGACGTCTTCCCTGCGCTTGAGCAGGAGCGTCTCGGCGACACCACCCGTGTTCGCCTTGCGGCCGACGAGACGGGCGGGCATGACGCGAGTCCTGTTGGCTACGAGCAGGTCACCCGGCTCGAGGTAGTCGATCACATCAAAGAAGTGCCTGTGCTCGATGGCACCGCTGTCGCGGTCGAGCACGAGCATGTTGCAGTGGTCGCGCGGCTCGCTGGGAGCCTGTGCGATGAGCTTTGCGGGAAGCTCGTAGTCAAAGTCATCCGTGCGCATGGTGGGCATCGTTTTGCCCCTCCCCTTCATACGTTGTGTCGCGCGCGACCGCAGACGTGAGCGCGCGCTTTGTCTCGCGCGCATGATTGTACGGCATTGCGTCCCGACGAGACGACGGCGCGGCGAGCAAGGCGAGCGCGTGGTGCGGCCGCGCCGGTCGTTTAACCGGGCAAGCCGCCTGGTCGCGGTGGCGCCTCGCGCCCCTCTCTCCGAGCGGCTCGCGCCTCCTTGCGCCAGTCTCTCATTGCCTGGCGATCCATCGCGGCCTCGGCCGCGGAGAAGCGGCATCCGCAGTAGTTCTGCCGGTACATCCCCAGGTCGCGAGAATCCTCGACCGACTCTCCGTAGTACGGTCGGAAGTCCCGCCATACGGGCGTGAGGCCGTGCGCCTTTGCCACGCCGGCAAGAGTCTCGCGGCAGGCGTCGAAGAGCTGGTAGGGCGAGACAGCCAGGGTGGTGGAGATGTGGGAGAACCCATGCTCGCGTGCCACGCGGCAGGCCTCGGCCAGGCGCAGCGCATAGCATGCCCTGCACCGACGCGCGCGGTCGAAGCCGGCGGGCGCGACGAGGCGCTCCCAACTGTCTCGGTCGTCTCCCGCCACCATGAGACCGACGTGCGCCACGTCGGATGCCCACTTTTCGAGCACGTCCAGACGACGGTCATGCTCCGCGAGGGGCTGGATGTTGGGGTTCGTCCAGCAGATGGTGGGCTCGAACCCCTCCATGCGCAGGTACTTGACGGGCTCGAGCGAGCAGGGTCCGCAGCATGCGTGGAGAAGAAGCGGAACGCGTCGTGACCGTGGCCCTTCCGCGCGGTTAGGCTCCATGCTTCCTCCCTAGGTGAACGAGCGCGGACCGTCAGTCGCGCCCTAAATCTCCGCTGACCCACCCCATGGTAGCAGCCCGCGCGGTATCATCGGGGCAACCGATGCGAACGACGAAAGGCGGCACGATATGGACATCAGAGTGGAGCTCGACGAGAGGGGTCTCATACCCGACCGCTTCGCCAAGCACGCTGACGCTAAGTACCTCTACGCGAACACGCCCACAAGATCGTTTCCCATCGAGATAGTCGACATCCCGAATGAGGCGAAGTCCATCGCACTAACCTTCTTCGACTACGACTCCATACCCGTCTGCGGCTTTGCCTGGATTCATTGGGCCGTCTGCGGGATAGATGCGGGCGAGGCGAAAGACGGCGTCCTGAAGCTTCCCGAAGACGCCTCCAACCGGCAGTCACTCGGAATGGTGCAGGGAAGGAACTCGTCTGCGAGCAGACTCTTCGGCGGCAGCACCGACCCCCTGCTCACCTGCCGCTACAACGGACCCCAGCCTCCCGACAAGACGCACGTCTACACGCTTCGCGCCTACGCGCTCGACTTCGCGCCCCAGCTAGAGGAGGGCTTCTGGCTGAACGAGCTCATGGCCGCCATGCGCGGGCGCATAATCGCCCGGGCCGAGAAGAACCTCCCGGCCCGGGCGTAGGCAAAAGCGACTGTGGAGACTGTGGAACGAGTCGGCGGTGCGCTCGGCTAGTCGAGCGCACCCTTCTCCCCGCCCTCGGGCTCGGGAACGTTCTTCGCGGCAACGATCTGGTCGAACATCGAGCTCGTGCTCTGGAAGTCGCTCGGCAGGACGACCGTGGAGGAGCCCTTCTGGGCGTACTGCTCCATCATGCCGATCCACTGAGTAAACTCGAAGAGGCGGTTCGCCTCCCCGGCGCTCATCTCCGCGCCCTTGATCGTGTCGATGGACTCCTTGATGCCCTTGGCGATGGCGACGCGCTGGTCTGCGATGCCGCGACCCTCCGCCACCATTGCCTCGGCCCTGGCCTGGGCGGCGATGACCGTCTTGGCGCGAGATGCCTCGGCGTCGTTGCGCGCGCTCTCGAGGTTGTTCTTCGACGCGATGATGTGGTTCATCGACTCCTGCACCTCCTGCGGCAGGCGGATGGAGGTGATGAGGGTGGTCACGAGCACATAGCCGTAGCTCAGCATCTTTGTGGCGACGACCTCGTCGATCGACTGCGCGATGGTGTCCTTCTCGGAGAAGACCTCGTCAAGGGAGCGGTTGGGGATCTGGGAGCGGAGGGCATCCGCCAGGTAGTCCTTCATCTGCGCAACGGGATCCGTCAGCGTGTAGAAGCTCTTCCACACGCCAGACTCAGAGCCCGCGGCCATGTTGCTCGGGTCGACGTGGTACTGGATCGAAACGTCAAGCTCTATGGTCACGTTGTCCGACGTCTTGGCATCGAACG
>JAGAWD010000075.1 GCA_017941585.1 Olsenella sp.
TCGGCCGATTTCTCTACTGTTGTGAATTCGGTTCTTTCGTCATATCCGTCCGTGCTGACTGCGATGACATGGAAGTCCTTCTCCAGTATTGGAATGACATCTTTGAACTGACGCCAGCTCATCATATTGCCGGGTATCAATACAATCCTTCGGTCATGTTCTTTGCCAAATTCCTTTGCTTGCATGAACAGTACTTCTTTCATCAAATCCCAGTTTGTCGCTCGGGCTAATTCTAAGTCACGCGCGGGGTAGTGACGGGACGCGATGGTTTTGCCACCTTCACCGTTTACGTCGAAAGGACGCGAGCATGGGCAAGGCGTTCGAAGCGGGATTCTGGGTGTCGAAGCATGCGGAGGACATCTGCGAAGGCGCGGGTTCGTGCTGCCGTTGGATGACGAGGAGCCCTGGATATGGTTGTGGGACGACTGGATGGGGACTTGCGGGAGCTTCTGCGACCGTGCGCGGGCCAGGGCATTCGCGCTTGCCGCTCTTCTCTTCTCGAATGCAGGCGTGGACTACTCGACCTTCTCGATGATGAGCTCTGCAGAGCCTTCCTCGAGGGAGTTTCCTTCGTCCAGGTGGATGTGAGTGCCGGGCTCCTCGTTTGCGAGGTCGGCGAGGATGTTTGCTAGGGAGAGCAGGCCAGCACGGTTGGAGGATACGGTGATCTCGCTCTCGTGGACGCTGGCGCTTATCTCGGAGCCTTCTTCCCACCTTATACGCATGGCCGTCTCACCGGATGGCTCGTCCTTGTTGCTATTCTATGCGGGGTTGTGGCGGGAGGGGGATGTTTCTCTCGCTTTGTGGGTGATGAGAGTGGATCTTCTTGAGATGGACGCTGGTGGCCTGGACGAGTGCTGGGTGCTTGAATCTCCTTTTGCAAGCTGCTGTTGGCATCCAGCTTTTGGTGCACGGTCGGCCGAGGGACGTCCATGTGCGACAGGTACCCACTCAAGCCGTTATAGGGGTTGTTCATGAGGACCTCCTCCTTCACCGTATGGTAGCGGTGAAGGGTGGGGTATCTGACAGCTACATCGTAGCTGGCAGCATCAGAATTCCACCACGCTGGACGTCCTCGAAGAGCTCGTTGATGTCGTCGTAGACTTCTTCGAGCTCTGAGTCTATCGCGTCGAGGACGTACCTATCCCTCATAGCCGGCTTCGTGATCAGGCTCCACTTGAGCTGTTGGTACGAATACTTGCCGAACGCAATCCACTGGGGGTAGTTCAGAGCCATTGGATCCATGACGAGCTTGGCGCCTGCCGACCCCGCGGCCATCACCGGGTCCTTGCCGAAGAACATCTTGCCTGCGTTGATTGCTGTAGCAGCCGAATGGGCCATGAACAGCATCGTGCCGAGCTTCGGCATTCTCTCGCGATTCGTGGTGAGAGGAATGGCGTCCCTCAGCCCCACGCCCTCTTTGACCCTTTTGATTGCGTAGGCGACTCTGACGACTACTTCGACGAGCATGGCGCTCACAGACATCGAGCAGAAGTGCGCGAAGTCGTACTGCTGGTAGTACATGCCCTGCACAATCTCCGCGACCGTTACTCCGTCTTCGCCAATGTTCCCGAACTGCAGGAGGTTGAAGAGTCCCATGAACGGGACGGGGATGCCCCTCGGAGTCATGACGTCCGACTGAAGGTGGAGGAACTGCTTCGCGAGCGCCGCGAAGACGTCCGACTCCCTCCTGTCGGCGTAATTTTCCATGACCTGAGAGACGATCTTGCCGGTCTTGTCGATGGTAGTCATTCTGCCCGTGAGGATATCGCAAGTCCCGACTATGAACCCGAGGAACGGATCGTGTCCGAGGGAGTACAGCCTGTGGTACCACGTGGACAGGCCCTCGACATGCTCCATCGTATGCCTGTTGTCCTGGGCGTCATACGGCACTTTCGCGACCTTCTCGAGCTCCTTGATGCGTTCCTCAGGGTACCTCTCCTCGAGGGCCTTCCTGATGTAGTCCGAGAGCGGACCAGCCTTGAGACCGTCGGGCGTCCTGCGTGGCAACCCGACCATAAAGACGTCTACAGCCCCTGCGAGCAGGCCTGCGAGGGCGGCAATGGCGACGTCCACCTTGTCGAGGCGATGCAGCTGGTCGAACTCGTAGTTGAGCCTTCTGACGGCGAGGGCGTTCTCCCTCAGCTCCTCTTCGGTAAACAATGTACGCAGGTCTACGTCCGAACCAACCTCCGCTATGGCCTCTGCGCAGAGCTCGTCCCACGACGGCTGGCGCACGACGATTGACGTTCTTCTCTGCGTTGCCGTGGCGGCAGGCCTGGTGGGCAGCGCGTAGCCGAGGCTGGCGAGCAGGCTCTCGGACGTGGAGATCCTCTCCTCGACGGCGGACATGTCTGGACGCCTGAACTCTCTCAGCTGCTTGTCCTGATAGGCGAGGACGCTGTTGATCATCCTCTCGTCTTCGTTGTCTTGCATCACGCTGCGCTCGGAGAGACACCGAGGTCCTGCTGAAGATCCTTGATCGCCCTCTCCAAGAGGATGTTCAGGCCCTGGAGGTAGTCTATGCGCTCCTTGTCGGCGTCCGCCTCCTCCTTGAGCGCCTGGATGATTGCCTGGTGCTTCTGCAGGGCGACTTTGTACAAGCGCTGCTTTTCCTGACGGAGCTGCTTGTTCTTCAGATGAGAGGCCACACCTACGCCGCCTGCCGCAAGCGCTGCGACTGGCGCCGCCAGGACGAACACGCCCGCCACCATCCCGCCTCCCA
>JAGAWD010000076.1 GCA_017941585.1 Olsenella sp.
CACGATTGACCGTCACGAGGCGAATGAGTATATTTATTACTCGCGCTAAGGCGCACCAGACATTGCGGGGTGGAGCAGTCTGGTAGCTCGCCGGGCTCATAACCCGGAGGTCGTAGGTTCAAATCCTGCCCCCGCGACCAACATTGACGCAGGTCAGCTCACTAATTGGACGAGCTGGCCTGTTTTCGTATGCCCCCTTCGAGCCTTCTGCCGTGTCTTTGCCGTGACTTTGGGAAGGTTCTCGTGAGGGAGCAACCGGAATGATTCTTCTTGGGTCTGAACGGCGTTTTCTTGCGTGTCCTTCGGTTCGTCTTCCTCTTGTCTGCTGTTGAGCAGGTTGCCGAGCATCTCGGCCGCCGCATGGTCGTTCTGCGGGATGGCATGGGCGTACCAGTCGAGCGTGATGCTCGCGCTGGCGTGTCCGAGCCTGGTCTGGACAGTCTTTACGTCGACGCCGTTGGCGAGGAGCAATGTGGCTTGGGTGTGCCGGAGCTCATGGAATTTGAGCCCATCGAAGCCGTGCTCTTTGCGCCAGATTCCCCACCAGTGGCTGAAGTTGTCGATGCGGATGCGGCCGCCCGTGCTCGAGCAGCAAACCGGCGTCTCGTCGGTCTGCTTGATGCGGATCTTGGCGAGCTCTTCCGCTTGGCGCTCCTTCCACATGCCGAGGTGCTCGACGGTCGCGGGATCGATTGCAATGGTTCGGACGCCCGAATCGGTCTTCGGGGTCTTGACCACGTCCTGGTAGGTGACGTTGTGCCCGACGTGGATGGTGCCCTCGTCGAGGTCGACGTCTCCCCATGTGAGCGCGAAAACCTCGCCTCTGCGCTGACCCGTTGCCAGGCCGATGCGAACGGCCATGATGCAGCTGATGTCGTGCAGGCCGCGCATGAAGTGGCGCTCCTTGGCGATGCCGAGCTTCTCTCGGTAGGCGCGGCGGGCCTCCTTCTCGTCAAGTGACTTGAAGGCTTCAGCCTCGGACTCGTCCACGGCGGTGAGCAGGTCGGTGCCTTCCTCTGCAGTGAGTGAGCGGCGGTTCGGCTTGTCGCGCCGAGGTGCCGTTACGCGTGTGCATGGGTTCCGGTAGATGTAGTCGTAGTCGATGCCCTTCTCGAAGACGTTCTTGAGCAGGGTGTGGATCTGGCTCATCGACGTGCCGGACAGCCCGGTCTCCTTGCGGATGGCGGCGTAGATCTGCTCGACCATCTGGATGGTTATGTCCTTGACGGGGACGTTCCCCAGATGGCGCTCCACATGGCGCAGGCGCTTGCGGTCATCCGCGAGCGTGCGCTCCGACGCCTTGCTGGCAGTGCGGCGCGCGGCGTCCCACAGCTCGATGAGCTTGGTGAGGGTCATGTTGTCGACCTTCTCCTGCTCCCTCTGCTGCTGGACCACCTCGTCGAGCGTCTCGCCTTTGCCGTCGAGCTCGGCGATGAGCTTGTCGCGCTCCTCGTAAGCGTGGGTCTTGGTGCCCTCCACGATGCGGGTGACGCGCTTGCGCTTCTTCTTGGTGGTGCCGTCCTCCTGCTCTTCGTCGTAGGTGAACGACAGGCAGATGCGCCAGTGCTTGGGGTTGAAGCTCTTTCCGTTGCGGCGCTTCTCCTCGGTTACGCTTCCTCCTGTGAATCTCATTTGGTTACCTCCTCTCTACCTTCTCGCAGCCCTAATTCGATGACTATCACTACGCCCTATTGGGCAGGAGTGGCAAATCGTTCAGCTTCGCGGTACCACTTCTTAACCGAGGTCGCGTATGCGTCTCCGATTTCGGTGATTGCGTCCTCCATAGGCACGCCCATCTGGTAGAGCTGGTGAGCGCGTTGGCGGCGGCGCTTGCTTGCAACCGTCTTATGCGACTCACAGCAGTACTCAATGCGGCTCTTGTCCGACTTGGTGATGATGGGCGTCCCGCAGATTGGGCAGAGGGTGACGCGGCTGTCATAGATGGCGGCCTCGGCAACTTCCTGCACTGCAAGCTGCCAACGCTTGAAACCGGAGTCTGTTTTCGGGTGCCTGAAGCCCTCATCGAGGCTAAATTGGGGATAGCCGTCCAGCTCAGGCTCATCGGCATACGCATGGTGAAAGGGCATGTCTTCCTCGTAAGCTGGCGTAAGTGTTGTATCGCCAGCGGTGTGCACGACGACCATTGCACACAACATCCTTATCGCCTCTTCACGGCTGTATCGAGACGTGTCATAGAAGAAGAGGTCGTAGTCCTGGTCCTCCCCGTTGTGGTTGGGGCCGAAGTAGGAACGGCAGGCCATGATGCCTGCTTCTCGCTCACGCTTGAAGTCCTCGAGCACGCTGCTGAACAACTTATAGGTAACCGGAGCGTCGTTCATGTATGGCCCGTAGTCCGTTTCAGGCCAGTACTTCATGTTCAAGTCCATGATGGCAACAGGGCCATGCTTGCCGAAAAGCTTGTCGACCATCTCATCGACGCCTGGCATGAACGTCTCGTCAAAATCACACTCGACCTGCTCGAAAGTGAAGTCCGAGACAAGATCGTCTGGCGGTTGCGTTCCGAGTGCAACGGCTGCCAAGGTGAGAAGGCCGGCTATGTCAGAGGCATAGCTTAGCAACTCAGGAATGTAGAGCTCATACACATCGCCTTGCGCCAGCAGGTCAGCACGCGTGAGATCATCGAGGTAATCGATAGTATCGTCCTTGTCTATGCGAGCTTTGAGCGAGCCCATCAGCTCGTCGAAGTAATAGTCTTCGTGACTGAACCTGTCGCGCTCGCCGTCGACGTCGTGATTGGCCCGGTCAACGAGGGGCTCTGCCTCGCGTTTCGCGAAGAGCTCGTTGCAGCCCTCGTTCTTGAGGAACTCAATGAGGAGCCGCCAAGAGTTGACGGTCATGAGCTTGTTCAGGGCAGCGCGGGGGTCTGCTTCCCTATTGATGCCGCCAGGAACGAACGCCGCGATGTTCTCGTTGAGGGCTACAAGCCTCATTTCAACCGTAACTCCTTAAATTCAGTAAATCACCCGTAAACCAAAGCAGACGGTTGATTCTGCTTGATAGGATAGTACCAACACCAACACGGTGCGTCAACACCTAACTCGATTTTGAGGAGGAGGCACAGGTACATGGAGCAGGCATTGACGAGGGAGCAGATCACGGAGAAACGCGAGCGGCTGGGGCTTTCTAAGTCGGCATTCGGGCGCGAGTCCGGACTGCACGTCTCGACAATCTCACAGATCGAAAGCGGTCGACTCATCCCCTATCCTGGGCAAATGAAGAAGATCGTCGCAGCATTTACTCGTCTCGAGAAAGGTCAGGTGCGTTAGATGAAGTCTTTGGCGACCCACCATGCCAAGAATTCTTTGTCGACATGTTCGCCGGTGCCGGCGGACTTCCCCTCGCCGCTGTCGAAGTATGGCGACCTGCTGACCGTGGACAACATGGCCGAGCTGCTGAACACGTCGACACGCACCATCTACCGCCTCTGCGACAAGGACGAGCTGCCGTACCGCAAAATCGGGCGCCGTCTCTACTTTCCCAAGCACGAGATCATCGAGTTCCTCGGCCTTGAGGAGTACTGCGTTGCGTAGCTTCAATGTCGACAACATCCCTGATGCTCTCAAGGCCAAGGACCGCTGGGTCTGCTGGTCGCTCGAGGAACGCGACGGCAAGCCTACCAAGGTGCCCAAGCGCGCCGACACCGGCGGCAACGCCAAGAGCACCGGCCCCGATACCTGGACGAGCTTCGATGGCGCGGTCACCGCTTGCAAGCGGTTCGGGCTCGACGGCATCGGATTCGTGTTCTCCGACGACAGGGACATCACGGGGCTTGACCTCGACCACGTGCTCGGCGAGGACGGCGAGCTTGCAGAGGGTTACCGCTGGGTGCTCGACGCGGCGGACACCTACACCGAGGTGTCTCCCTCCGGCGACGGCCTGCACTTGTTCTTCCTGGGCGGCAAGCCCGACGGGGCGACCAAGTGCAAGCACAACCAGCCAGACGGCTGTGTGGTCGAGATGTACGACCATGGCCGTTTCTTCACGATTACCGGAAACCTGTACGTGGACCAGAACGGCGTCGTGCGCACCGAGGTTCGGGAGGGCGGCGAAGCCTTGAGCCGAGCCTATGACATGTGGCTGGCGGGCAAGAAGCCGAAGGCTGAGAAGAAGCGGGCGTCTTGCTCAGAGCGCGGGCACCCTATGCCGTTCGACGATGACGAGCTCCGGCAGAAGATGCTGGCGTCCGCCAACGGCAACAAGATCAGGGCCTTGCTCGACGGCGACACGTCGGGCCATGGGGACGACGACTCGGCTGCGGACATCGCGCTGTGCAACTACCTGGCATTTTGGACGGCGGGCGACGCTGTGCAGATGGACCGGATCTTTCGGACGTCCAGGCTCATGCGCGACAAGTGGGACGAGGTGCACGGCTCGAAGACCTACGGGCAGATGACCATCGACAGAGCCATCGCGGACGCCACCGAGTTCTACGTGCCCTCAATCCAGCGCACCGGCGGCGAAGTGACGAAGCGGAAGTTCAAGGCCCCATCGCTCAACCAGTGGGCGATCGACTCGCACGGCAAGCTCTGGAAGGTGCCGGAGAAGGGCAATCCGCGGCAGATCACCTCAACCCCGCCCTATATCGTGGCGAACCTCCGCGACGTGGACACGGGTACCATGCGAGCCCTGGTTGGCATAACCATCGGCGGCGCCGAGCACGAATGCGCCCTGGACCGCGACACGCTGCTCTCGAACACCAAGATCGTCGCCGCTCTCGCGCCCATCGGGGCCAACATATCGACCTCGAATGCGAGGGACGTGGTCAGCTACGTGACCGAGTGCGACGGCGCCTTCACCGATCGCGTTACCTTCGAGAGCGTGGCTCGCATGGGCTGGGCGAAGGACGCGCTTGGGCCGTTCATGCCCTACGACGCCGAGAGCTCGACGGTGCGCTTCGACCCAGCGCAGGATGCCAAGAACAAGGCGAATCCGTTCCTGGAGCCCAAGGGCACGCTGGGAGAGTGGGTTGCCGGCATCGAGCCAGCCAGAAGGAAGAGCACCGCGTTCAGGGCCATGCTCGCCGCTAGCTTCGCGTCACCCCTGGTTGCGCTCCTGGGCGTGCAGGTCTTCGCGGTGTACCTCTGGGGCATGTCCGGCTCGGGTAAGACGCCTACCCTCAAGGCAGCCGGTTCTGTGTGGGCTGACCCGACCGAGGGCGCGGACTCCTACTACGGCACGTTCGCGGACACGCCCAAGTCCATCGTGCGCAAGGCCGCCTTCTTGGGCGACTTCCCGATCCTTCTCGACGAGCTGCAGAGCAAGGGGGCCGCGGGCGGGCAGAAGGGCAAGAGACAGGCCGTCGAGGACCTGATCTACATGCTTTCGCTCGGACACGAGCGCAGCGCGCTCAACTCGGACCGCACTATGAAGAGCTGGGGCTCGTGGCGCGGCCTGACGATAGCGACCGGCGAGATCCCCATCCTGTCCGACAACACCCAGCAGGGAGCTCTCAACCGCACGCTCGAGATCAACGCCGAGCCCTTCGGCGACAGGCGCGAGGCGCAGGAGATGCACCACCTCGTGGCCGAGCAGCACGGCACTGCTGGCCGTGCGTACATCGACTACCTCAGGAAGAACGACGCAGGCTTCTACAAGGCGGAATGGACGAGGATGCGCGACTCGATATGCGCGTTTCTGCCCGACAACCCGCAGGCGGAGAACATCGCGCTGCTGGCCTTTGCCGACGCCATCGCCGAGTTCAGCGTGTTCACGCCTGGAATCGGCTGGGCCGAGGCATGCGCCGATGCCAGGGAGTTCGCCCGCGAGCTCGGCAAGCTGACCAAGACCGCAGACGAGCGCGACACGGACCGCAAGGCCATCGCGTATACGGGCGAATGGCTGGTGGCGAACGTCATGCACTTCTACAACGAGGAGGCGGGCGTAGCGGCGATCGAGAGGTACGGCGTGCGCGAGTTCAAGGACGGCAATACGATCTGGTACGTGCTGGCTGCGGAGTTCGACAAGGCAATGATGGCCGGCGGCTATGACCGCGACAAGACGCTGCGCAGGATGCGCGATGAGGGCATCACCCAGACGACTGGGCGCAGCCTGATGAAGCAAAAGCGCATGAATGGCGGCAAACCGTACTGCGTCGTCATCGACGAGGCGGCGCTGTACCGCTTCCTCGAAGCCCCTGCTCCACAGGAGCAGCTCGAGCTCGACATGGGCGTTGCGCGTCCCAACACGCCACAACCGAACAGGGCGGCTTGAGACACATGTTGGGACATGTAAAACCACAGGTGGGGATGGGGATTGGCTCTGCCCGTCTTAACGTCTTAACCGTCTTAACAGGAGAAGTACACGTGTGGAGCAAGAGCATGAGCGGCCTGTTCGCGCCGACGGGTTGTCGTCACGCTTTCATGTATTGCTCGTTCCGTGGTCCAAAACTGTCGAGACAGTTGGGACACTCTGATATCGCCAAAGCTCAGGACGCCGGATCGATGTCACAACCATGGTCAAGACGGGGCCGCTCCGGCGTAAAGACGCTCGTTGGGACAACCGGTGATGCCGCGTGATGTGGAGCACCGGACAGAACGACGTGATCCGCGAGCTCGGGCACAAGGGCGTACAGGCGGTGCACGACGAGATCCTCGACCGCTACGGCGTGGAGCACACCCTTCACGCCATCGAAGCGCAGGCTTGCCGCATCCATGCGTCGCTGAAGGTCCTCGACGAGTGCCCCGAGTGCCATGCTCTGGGCGTGCGAATCAACCGGCAGTCGGGCATGTGCAGGCGTTGCACCGAGGAGGCGCATGTGGCCGAGGAGGAAGCCTTCAACCAGCTGCTAGAGGCCGAAGCCGCAGGGTGCGATAACGGGCCTGAGTACGACGCTCTTCACCGGCGCTGGGCACAGCTGCGGCAGAAGAACTCGCGGCTGATGCGCAAGCACGGCCTGAAGGGCAAGCGCGAGCGCCTGTAGGTTTGTGACCGGATGGGACGATACCTCCAGAAAACGACGATGACGGGAAGGAGGTTCCGCCCGATGAGGAAGCCGAAGCTCACGTACAAGATGGTTGAGCAGGCCATCGAGATGAAGTCGCACGGCATGAGCAACGCCGACATATGCCGTGGGCTGGGCGTCTCCGAGACCGCCTGGTACAAGTGGCTCAAGGACCCCGACAGCAAGGTGAAAGTTGCGTTAGTTGAGGGCATCAAAAAGGCCGAGGCCGAGTACAAGGAGACGCTGCTGCAGTCCATCATGGCGACGGCCACCCGCGAGAAGAACCCGCAGTGGACGGCTGCCGCCTGGCTGCTCGAGCGCAAGTACCCCGACGAGTATGCGCAGACCACCCGCAGGACCGAGGTGGAGGCCGACGAGGTTCCCAAGATCACGCTTGGCGTCGAGGTGCGCATGGCTGGCGGTGACGGCGATGGCGACGACTGACGTGTCGGCGCTCTGTATCCCGCGCTTCCACGACGTGCTCGGCGATGTGTTCGCCCATGGGCACACGCACTACTGGCTTCATGGCGGACGCGGCAGCACGAAGAGCTCTTTCATCTCGCTCTGCATTGTTCTTCTCATCATCAACTTCCCGTTCGCCAATGCGGTGGTAGTGCGGCGCTTCTCGAACACTCTGCGCGACAGCGTTTATCAGCAGATACTATGGGCAATCGGTGAGCTGGGGCTGGACGGGTACTTCCGCGCACGTCTTTCTCCCATGGAGATCACATACGTGCCGACCGGGCAGAAGATCATCTTCCGAGGGGCAGACGACCCGCTGAAGTTGAAGGGCGTGAAGTTTCCCATAGGATACGCAGCCGTGTTGTGGCTGGAAGAGCTGGACCAGTTCGACGGCATCGAGGCGGTGCGCTCCATCCTCAACTCGCTCCGTCGTGGAGGCGACAACTTCTGGTGCTTCTACTCGTATAACCCGCCACGTACGATGTGGAGTTGGGTGAATCAGGAGCACATGGAGCGGATGCATCGGGCGGACACGCTCGTTCGCAAGACTTCTTATCTCGACGTGATGTCTTCCCATCCTGAATGGCTGGGGCGGCCGTTTCTCGACGAAGCGGATTATCTTCGCCAAGTGAACGAGCTTGCTTGGAAGTGGGAGTACCTGGGCGAGGTCACCGGAACCGGCGGAGCTGTGTTCGGCAATGTTCGCGATGAGCGCATCACTGACGAGCGGATACGCGGCTTCGACCGGACGCGCAACGGCATCGACTGGGGCTGGTTTCCCGACCCGTGGCGGTTCGTACGCTGTGGATGGGAGCCTGAGGCGAGGCGCCTTCTCATCTTCGAAGAGCACACGGCCAACAAGATGGGGCCCGAGGAGACGGGGCGTATCGTTCTCGAATCCCTTACCTATGCGGACGAGCCTGGCGGCGAGCCTTATTTTCACGATGAGCTGATATGGTGCGACGACACGCCGGACGGCAAGGTTCAGATGAACACCTACAGGCGTGATCTCGGCATACGTGCGCGGCCGGCGCGCAAGGGGCGGATGCGCAAACTTTCATACGAGTGGCTGGCGAACCTTCGCGAAATTGTGATTGATTCCGAGAGATGCCCGCTTACTTTCGCCGAGTTCGTCAACAAGGAGTACCTGCGCGACCGAGACGGCAACTGGCTCGACGAGATCCCCGACGGGCAGGACCATTCCATAGATGCTATTCGCTATGCGATGATGGATGATGTTTTGCGCGGGTAGTCAGAGCGGCCTTCGCAGGTAGACCATGTCGGCGAGCTGGACGCCTGCCTCGATGATGGGATGGTCGTAGTTCTCGGTGAAGAAGTTCTCGACTATATGGTGGCGCGCGAAGCCGCATCTCTCGTAGAACGGCACGGTCAGCGGGCTGTCGCCGGTGCCGACCTGGAGGGTCGCGTATTCGCCCCGGTACTTATCGGCAACGAACTCGATGAGCGTCTTGCCGTACCCTTTACCCTGATGGCCTGGCTCGACCGCGATGTTCTTGATCTCGAGAACGCCGCTTCCTTCGTCAGTAACAACGCACTCGGCGACGGCTTCTCCACCTTCCTCCAGGACGAACATGGTCCCCCGGTCGAGGTAGCGCATCACCATATCCTCCTGCTCGTCCGCAAGCAGCAGGAGCCCCATGTACTGCCTCTTGTCGCCTGTCACCCGCTTGATGTCCAACAGCCTGTCCGTTCGTGAAAGCTTGTCCGATTTCTTCTGGGCATTTTAAGGCACGGGCGAGGTTGTGACGGGGGTGGATGCTTCACCAAGACGATTACGGCGGCTGATGGAGGTCTTCTCATGAGCTTGAATTCGATGGACGAGTACTGGGTGCCCGAACACGTGAAGGAGTACCTGCGAGGGCTTGGGTTCGTACTTCCGCTTGATGATATGGAGCCCTGGATTCGGTCGTGGGATGACTGGATGGGGGCTCGCGGGGACTTCTACGACTATCACGACCGCGATGGGCTCGGGAGGGTGTACGAGGTTCACCGTCGTTCGATTCACCCGGTGATGCGCGTGTGCAAGGAATGGGGCTCTCTGCTTCTCAACGAGGATGTCAAGGTCGTTTGCGATGACCAGAAGGCAACCGACTGGATCAATGAGTTCTTCTCTTCCACTAACTTCATGGCGCAGGCGCAGGCAACCGTCGTGCGGGCTTTCGGGCTTGGCACGGGTGCCTGGGCTTTGTGGGTAGACCTCGACAGGAAGAAGGTGCGCATCCGGCATTATGACGCGCGGATGGTCATACCTCTGACGTGGGATGAGGATGGGGTGGCAGAGTGCGCGTTCGTCACGCGGGCGTTCTACCGTGGCAAGGCCGTCGACCAGCTGCAGATGCACCTGAGGGGCGGCGTGGGTTTCTCGGCGGGCTCTTCTTCACCTTCCACATCTTCAACTGCCGAATCGGGTGGTCTTCTCACCATTGGAGACGAGGAAACGTACAAGATCGTCACCGTGTGTTTCGACCATGAGGGCAATGAGCTCGCACCTGTGGGCGTGGCTCCTGTCTTCGACACCGGCTGCGCTTTCCCCACCTTCGGCATCGTCAAGCCCGCCGTCACCAACACTCGCGTGGACATGTCGCCCTACGGACAGAGTGTCTTCGCCGATGCGGTGGATGCCGTGCAGGCGGTGGACCTCACCTTCGATGCTCTCGTCAACGAGATTGACGTGAGCAAGATGCGCGTGTTTCTCTCTGACGTTCTGTTCGATAGAGAGAAGAGTGGGGACAAGACCATTTCCATCCCCTTTGGAAAATCGGATTGCACGGTGTTCAGGAAGGTCATGTCAACCGAGGACACGATTCAGGAGTTCGCGCCTGCGCTGCGCACGAGCTCGCAGTCTGAGGCTTTCCGTATCGCCCTGCAGATGCTTGGGGATCTCTGTGGGTTTGGGTTGGGCTACTTCGACTTCGACGAGTCGCGCGGGTACGTCCGCACGGCCACTGAGGTGTCTTCCGATAACTCGGCGCTGATGAGGAACATACGTAGGCACGAGAACGCTCTGGAAGGGGCCATTACGGGCATCGCCAGGGCTGTCATGGCCGTGTCGCGTGGGTTCGGTGAGGGCATCCCTGACGAGGGCTGTATGCGCGTGCAGTACGACGACTCCATCGTGCAGGATACGGCGGCCGAGAAGGAACAGGACATGCGCGAGGTCGGGGTCACCATGGCTGCCTGGGAGTATCGCGTCAAGTGGTATGGCGAGGAGGAGTCGGTTGCACGTGCTCGGGCGGCTGAGGTCGGCACGGGTGCAGTCAGGCGGGATTCGGTCACGGGCGGGGCTGTCTGAGGCGGTCTCGGCATTGGTGACGCGCTCTCCGGCGCGTTGGGGTTTCGGCTGGCAGCGGGCTTCAGGTGAGGCTGCTCGGAGCCCGTGTTCGCTTGCTTTTGGAGCTGGTGTGGTTGGGTTGCGGGTTGGCCTGTCGCGGCCCTGAGATGGCTCCTGGTGGATGCTGCTGGGTGACGGCTGACGGCGCAGCTGCCGGGAGACGGTTGCCGGTGGCATGCGGTGGCTGTTGGGCTGCCG
>JAGAWD010000009.1 GCA_017941585.1 Olsenella sp.
AGAGGAGGAACGCGCATGGACCTTACCGAACGGCGCGTGGAGCCCTATCGCATCCTGCAGAACGAGGGGTCGTGACGCTCGCGCTTCTCGCCGAACACTTCGGCTTCTCCACGATGACGGTGCGCCGCGACCTACGATGCTTCGAGCATCAGGGGCTTGCGAACATAAGCCACGGCAGCGCCCGGAAAGTACGGTGGCGCCTATTTGGCTCGCTACGCGCACCTCGAGGACTTCGACGCCGTCGTCACCGACGACGGCGTCGGAGAAGACGCCCGCTCGGCGGTGCGCTTCCGGTGTCCCAATCTGATGCTCGCCCCAATCGAGTAAAGCCAGGCTGAGCCGACGGGTCGAACAGGTTGGGTGATCGGGCAGATCAAGCAGGCGTACGAGCGGGCGAACGGGCAACACTCTCTCGCTTGGCAACGCCTATCGCATGATACACTCGCGAACGCGCGCCATAGCCGGCCGCCGCGCATGAAGCTGCCGCTCGTGCGACGCAATCGCGACCCCGCTGCATGAAACTCGCCTTCGTGCGACGCACTTTCGGGACCGCGGGGAAAGCGGCCCGAAAGCCTTGCATATAACTCAATGTTTCCCCAGTTGCCTTACGGCAGATATGCACAACAATAATGAAACTAGCGCTCTGGGCCGATTTTTACGTCGCACGAGGGGCCGTTTCGTGCACGGACACCCTCACTACGTCGCACGAACGGGCGTTTCATGCACGCGAGGTCTCGTCGAGGCCGCCGCCGATGCGCAGAAGCGAGAAGAGGCGCGACGCGGCGAGACGGTAGTTCTCCTCCGCCCGCGCGAGCGCGTCGTCGATCGCGCACACGTCGATGACCGTGGGCACGATCGCGTCAACGCCCACGGCGAGAAGCTCCGTGGCGTCCGCATCCATCCCGCCCACCACGGCCACGCAGGGCACGCCCGCCCGCAGGCAGCGCGCGGCGATGCCGCTCACCACCTTGCCGTGGGCCGACTGCGCGTCGGCGTGGCCCTCGCCCGTGACGCAGAGGTCGCAGCCCTCGAGCATGCGGTCGAACCCCACGAGGTCGAGCACGCACTCGATGCCGGGCGCCATCTCCGCCGAGAGGAACGCGCATGTGGCGGCAGCAAGCCCTCCCGCCGCGCCCATCCCCGGCGCCGCGGCGTCGAAGAGGCGACGACCCTCTCCCGGCAGCACGCCGTCGCGGAACCCGCCGCCCGGCAGTGCCCCGGCGCGAGATGCCTCCTCCAGCACGTGCGCATAGCTGGCCATACCCCGCTCGAGCTCCTCGACGACCGCAGGCGTCGCACCCTTCTGCGGCGCAAACACGCGCGCGCAGCCGCGCTCGCCCAAAAGCGGGTTGTCCACGTCGCACATCACGGAGAAGCGCGTCTCGCCGACGCGCGCGTCGAGACCCGAGGCGTCGATCGAGCGCACGCGCGCGAGGTCCGCTCCCGTGCCCGCAAGCTCGCGGCCGCACTCGTCCAGAAAGCGCACGCCAAGCGCACGCATGCAGCCCATGCCCCCGTCGTTGGTCGCCGAGCCGCCCACGGCGAGCGTTATGTCGCGCGCGCCCTGGTCGAGTGCGTCGGCGATGAGCTCCCCCGTGCCGAAGGTGCTCGTCTCGCGCGGGTCGCGCTCCGCGGCGGCAAGGAGCGGCAGCCCCGAGGCCGCGGCCATCTCAATCAGCGCACGGCCGTCACCGAGCAGGGCATAGCTTGCCTCGGCCGCCGCGCCACGAGGACCGTGCGCCACGACCCGGCGCAGCTCGCCTCCCGCAGCGGCGACGACCGCCTCGACCGTCCCCTCTCCTCCGTCTGCGACCGCGAGGCGGCGCACCTCGGCGCCGGGAAACTCGGCCTGGGCGGCCTCTGCCAGGAGCTCGGCGGCATGGGCGGAGGAGATCGTGCCCTTGAGGGAGTCGGACGCAAGCAGGAAGCGCGGCATGGCGGCCATCCTTTCCGTTTCTTTCCGGACCGTTCCGTCCGTCAGATGTCCCAGCTCTCGACGAGCGCGTCGGCGCCCGCGGAGCTCGCGTACCTCGGCACATAGGTGCGAAGGTATGCGACGTTGAAGCGCATCTTCCCTCGTGCGGGAGCGATGATGATGCCATTCTCGAGCAGTGCCTCGCGCACACGACTCAGTCATGCGATAGATGTAAGAATATGTCTTCTATGTATATTATGCGTTAAGTCAATAAACATGCATCGCGTGCAAAGTTATGTGGCGCGCACAACCACACGCCGCATGCGAAGACATGCGTCGTAACGACGCGATTAGCCTCGAACGGTCCGCAGCCCGCACTCGTCGGCGTTTTGGCACCCGGACCGTCAGGGAATACGAAAAGCCCTCCGACTGAGTAGCCTCAACTGTACAGCCTCAACCGCGCGGTCCGCCGGCGCGCCGTCACCCGTCCGCCTCTCACTCCACGCGGTACAATCGAGACCGGCGCACCGCATCGACTTGCCGCACGCCACAACGCGCAACAACGCGCCGCCGCGCGCCGCCGGTCCCATGGCGCTGCTTCACGAGAGGAACAACGCATGACAGACGACGTCGCACGCTGGGCCGCCGAGCTGCAGAGCCTCGCGCAGGCAGGCCTCTTCTACGGCCACGACGACTTCGACAAGGAGCGCTACCAGCGCATTCGCGAGATCTCCGTCGAGATGCTCGCTACGCGCACGGACGTTCCCAAAGAGCGCCTTACCGACCTCTTCTGTGGCGACGTCGGCTACCAGACGCCCAAGGTCGACACGCGCGCGGCGATCTTCGAGAGCGACCGCATCCTGCTCGTGCGCGAGCGCGACGGCAGGTGGTCGCTGCCCGGCGGCTGGTGCGACTTCGACCTCTCACCCGCCGCCAACGTGGTGAAGGAGGTGCGCGAGGAGGCGGGCCTCGACGCGACGGTCCGCTCGCTCATCGCCGTGCACGACCGCGACCTCCACAACGCCCCGCCCTACATCTACCACGTCGTCAAGATCTTCTACCTCTGCGAGGCGGCGGGCGGCCACTTCGAGCAAAACATCGAGACCACCGAGAGCGCCTACTTCGCGCGAGAGGAGCTTCCCAACCTGGCCGTAGCAAAGTGCAGCCTCGACCAAGTGGAGATGTGTTTCTCCGCACACGACGACCCCCACTGGGTCGCGCGGTTCGACTGAGCGGCAAGGCGGCAACGTGGGGCACGACGACCGACGCAACACAACAATCGGCGCAACACGACACAGCAGCCGGTGCGCGGCGGCACGGCACGGCGCAACACGGCAATCGGCGCAACACGGCAATCGGCGCAACACGGCACGACGGGAGGCAACGTGAGCGACATCAGGCTGGTCGCCGTCGACATGGACGGCACGTTCTGCAGGAGTGACCACACCTACGACGTGCGGCGCTTCGGGCGCATCCTCGCCCGCATGCGCGAGGTGGGCTGCCGCTTCGTGGTGGCGAGCGGCAACCAGTACTTCCAGCTGCGCGACTTCTTTCCCGACTGCGACGGCGAGCTCGGCTTCGTGGCCGAGAACGGCGCCCTGGTGACGGACGGGCGCGAGCCGGTGTTCGCCGCCTCGATAGAGCGCCCCACCACCCTCGCCACGCTCGACTGGATCGAGTCGCACCCCGACATCATCAGCGTCATGAGCTGCCTCGACTGCGCCTACGTGGAGCGCGGGCGCATGAGCGAGGAGGTCTTCGAGATCATGGGCATCTACTACCACCGCCTCGCGTGGGCAGACAGCCTGCGCGACGTCGACGGGCAGGTCCTCAAGTTCGCGCTCGGCGTGCCCGAGGAGCAGACCATGGGCTACTACGCCGAGATCCGCGACGACGCGCGCCTCGCGCTCGAGGCCACCACGAGCGGCCACGGCGCGATCGACCTCATCGTCCCAGGGTGCCACAAGGCAAGTGGCCTCGAGCTCCTCGCCCGGCGCTGGGACATCGATTCCGCAGACTGCGCTGCCTTCGGTGACGGCGGCAACGACGTCGAGATGCTCGAATATGTGGGCCACCCCTTTGCCATGGAAAATGCCTCAGACGAGGTCAAGCGTATGGCGGGCGCCGTGTGCCCGACAAACGACGAGGATGGCGTGCTCGTTACTCTCGAGCGGCTGCTCGGGATGTAGCCTCGGACGCAGCGAAGCACGGCGATTGCACCGACCTTCGTATCGCAAACGCACTACGTCTGCATGAAACTCGCCTTCGTGCGACGCGGTGGGGTCGACCGTGCACGAAACTCGCCTTCGTGCGACGTACTTTTGGCATCACGAGCCGTGCGGTCAAAAAACCTTGCATAAAAGCCGACTCTTTCCTGCTTGACCATTAAAGAATATGCAGAACAAAAGTTAAACTAGCGATGCGGAGCAATTTCTACGTCGCACGAAGGCGAGTTTCGTGCAGGCGAAGGCTCAATGCGACGCACGAAGGCGAGTTTCATGCAGCCAGCCTGTCACAATCGGGCAAATCGCGAGCCAAAGAGTCGACCTCCCTGCGGCCCGTGCGCAACAGACCCCCCGCTACCACCTCACACACCCTCGCCAGTCAGGTACCTGCGCCTCAGCTCCGCGCGCTCGGCCTCGCTCACCCCCAGCTCGCCCCTTATGTAGCCCCAGACGGACCCGTACTCCCGCTCGAGATGTTCGATCGCCGTGCGCATCGTAGAGGCAAACACCTGGTCGAACCCATGCATGTAACGGTCCATCTGGTCGGCGGGTATGCCGTAGTCCACCAGCATGCGACGCTCGCGCGCAATCAGCTCCGCGTTGAAGGTGTTGGTAAGGAGGAAGTCGAAGAGGATCGTCTCCTCCCCCACGCCGAGGGCGGAGAGGATCAGCATTGCGGCGAGCCCCGTGCGGTCCTTGCCCTGGGTGCAGTGGAAGAGCAGCGCCTCGCCCTCCGGCTGCGCAAGGAGGCTGCGCAGCACAGTCGCGTACCCGCGCTTCCCGCACTCGCCCTCGAGGAAGTCGACGTACATCGCGTCGCTCACGATTCCCTGGTCGACCGCCATCGTGATCATCGTCGCGGGAGAGGCGTCCGCGCCTATCTGCTCGCTCGCGCCCCGCAGCTCGCGCATGATCCGCTCCTCGTCGAGGATGCCGACGGGGCGGACGGTCACAAACGGGAGGTCCGTGGGCACGCTGGTCGCGCGCTCGTAGCCCAGGCGCAGGTCGAGCACGAGCGTCAGGTTGTAGACGTCACGCAGCCTTCGCCTGTCCGCCTCGGTCGCGCCCACCGGCGCGGCCGAGCGCAGCAGAAGCCCGCGGCGCACCGCGCGTCCGTCGGCCGAGCGGTACCCTCCCAGCTCGCGGGCATTGCCCACGCCCTCCAGCCCGATCGACTGGCTCTCTGCGCTGTACGGGAGATCCATCCCGCCCCTCTCGACGCCTGAGGAAACGCGCGCACGGCGTATGCACGGTGCACGCCCCAAGGCGCACGAGCTCGCGCTCGCAAAAGAACAGGGTAACGCCTCGGTGAAGACGCGCCTACCCGCCCGCCGCATCCGATCACCCTGCGCTACCATTTCGGCAGCAGACACCTCGAGTCGGGAGGCGCGAATGAGACAGTACGTGGTCGACGCATTCACCAACAAGATATTCTCGGGCAACCAGGCCGCCGTCTGCGTGGTGGACGACTGGCCGGACGACGCCCTCATGCGCTCGATCGCCACCGAGAACAACTTCTCGGAAACCGCGTTCGTCCGCCCCGCACCAGACGCGGGCGACAGCACGCCGGGCGCAGGCTCCGACGCTCCGGACGGCGCGGGATCCGGCACGGCAGGAGGCGCCTACGAGCTGCGCTGGTTCACGCCCGAGGGCGAGATAGACTTCTGCGGGCACGCCACGCTCGCCTCCGGCTTCGTCGTCCTGACGCAGCTCGAGCCCAGCCTCGCCGAGGCGCGCTTCTCCACGCGCGAGGTGGGCGTGATCGCGGTGCGCCGGGCGGGCGACCTCTTCCAGATGGACTTTCCCGTCTACGAGCTCCGGCGCGTCGAGGTGACCCCGCAGATGGAGGACATGCTCGGCGCGCGCGTGCTCGAGGCGTGGCGGGCGCGCGACCTCGTGTGCGTGCTCGAGTCGGCGCAAGACGTGCGCTCGCTCGCACCCGACCTCGACGCCATCGCGCGGCGCGACGAGCTTCTCGTGCACGTGACGGCGCCGGGCGAGAAGGGATCGCCCTACGACTGCGTCACCCGCTCCTTCGCCCCCAAGCTCGGCATCCCCGAGGACCCGGTCTGCGGGAGCGGCCACTGCCACGTGCTCCCCTACTGGGCCGACAACCTCGGCAAGCGCGAGCTCGTGGCATACCAGGCGTCGCGGCGCGGCGGCACGCTCTTCGGGCGCGTCGCCGGAGACGGCCGCTGCGTCATCTCGGGCGCCGCCGCGCTCTTCTCGGTCGCCGAGCTCATGGTGTAAAGCAGCGACCGAGAGAACGACAACCGAAATATCAGCAACCGAGAAGACAGCAACCGAGAGGACGGTAACCCATGGCCATCGCAGACCCACTCGACTGCCGCTCGTGGTACGTAACCGACGAGCTGCTCGCCTACCACGACCACGAGTGGGGGCGCCCCGTCCACGACGACCGCCAGCTCTTCGAGATGATCTGCCTCGAGGGAGCGAGCGTCGGCCTCTCGTGGCGCACGATCCTGCACAAGAGGCCGGCCTACCGGCAGGCGTTCCACGACTTCGAGATAGACGCCTGCGCGGCGATGCCCGACGAGGAGCTTGAGGCCGCGCTCGAAAACCCCGGCATCGTCCGGGCGCGGGCCAAGGTGTGGTCCGTCCGCTCCAACGCGCGGGCCGCCCGCGAGATACGGCGCGAGTTCGGCAGTCTTGACGCCTACCTCTGGGGGTTCGCCGGCGGCCAGGTCGTAGGCACATGGGACAGCATGGACCAAATCCCCACCGAGACCGAGCTCTCCCGCACGCTCGCCGCCGACCTCAAACGGCGCGGCATGAGCTTCGTGGGACCGACCATCACCTACTCGTTCCTGCAGGCCGTCGGCATCGTGAACGACCACCTCCTCAGCCGCGACTGCCGCGAGGGGTGCATGGCGCAGGGCCAGCGCATGGCGTAGGACAGCGAGAAGGGCGGGCCGTGCCCTACTCGGACGCGCCGTCGAGGGCCAGCCAGCGTGCGCAGAGGCCGACCCACTCGGCGGCCTCCGCGGCCTCCACTTTGGCGAGCCCCGGCCTTTCCGCGGCGGTTCCGTCCGCGAGGCCCATGGCATGCGGCCCCCGCTCGAAGAGGTGGTACTCCACGGCGACGCCGGCACGCAGCATGAGCGCGACCAGCTCGGTCGTCTCCGCCGGCGAGACCATCTCGTCTTCCGCCGTCTGCCACACGAAGGTGCGCGGCAGGTCTGCACGCACGTGCCGGCGCAGGTCGACGTTGGAGAAGTCGTCGGGAGAAGGGGTCTGCGTGCCGAAGAGGGCACGCGTGACGAGCGCGGCGATGTCGGCCGGCATGGGCGCGGGCCTCTCGGCGGCACCCTCGCCCGCGGCGCCATCCTCGCCCGCGGTGTCCCCGTCCCCATCACAGAGCCCCTCGGCGGAGACCATGGGATAGCACAGCACCAGCCCCGACGGGCGAGCAGCGCCCGCCGATGCGCCCGCGGCGGCGAGAAGGGCCGCGTCGTCGTAGCGCTCGGCGAGAAGCCCCATCACGTTCGCGCCGGCAGAGAAGCCCATGGCGTACACCCGATTGGCGTCGATGTCCCACTCGGCCGCATGCTCGCGCACGTACGCCATCGCACGCATCGCGTCGACGACCTGCACGGGATAGTGCGACGACGGGTCCACCTCGGGCGCGGCCCCTGCCGGCGCGCCGCCTGCGGGCGCGCCGTCCATGCGGGTGGGGTCCGAGAGCAGGTAGACGTGGTAGCGCAGGACGAAGATGCAGTACCCCATCCCCATGAAGCGAAGTGCCGGCGGCTCGGACTCCAAGGGGGCGTGCATCAGGTACGCCCCTCCTGGCGCGATCACGATGGCCGGCCTCAGCCTGCGGCCACCGGCCGAGAACAACGCCTCGGGCACGTAGCAGTCGAGACGGGCGCGCCCGTCCTCGCTCAGCGGAACCTCCAGGTACTGCATGGCACTCCCTTCTCGCTAGCGCGCGTTCGCGCCCCATCTCGCAGGCGTCCCTTCTCGCCAGCGCTCTTCTCGCAGGCGGCCCTTCTCGCAGGCGGCCCCTCGCGTTAGCGTATGACGATGCGACCCTGCGGCTCGCGGTAGTCCTCGCGCACGGCGCCGCTCATCGCCTCGGCGATGTAGTAGCGCAGGCAGTCGCTAGTAAGATAGCCGATCGAGGCGAGCGTGTCCTGCGATGCCTCCCCGAGGGCGAAGTAGGCGTCTCCGCCCGCGAAGATGAAGTCACCCGCCGCGATGACGTAGCTTGCGTCGGGATCGAAGGGCCGCCCGCCGATCTCGTCGATGGTCACGCGCGAGCCGGGCGCGGCGGGCCGTTTCACGGGCGTGTCGGGATAGAGCCCCGCGTCCTGGAAGGCAACCGACGTGTCGATGGTGATCTTCATGCCGGCGACCTGCGGAAAAGCGCCCATCTGCTCGGGTGTGACCGACGTGGCGGCCTCGAGCGCCTCGAGGATCGCCGACCCCTTGACGCTGGCCGTGCACATGTAGTTGATGAAGGGCAGCGTGTCGACGACGTCACCCAGCTTTATCTCGCCGGCATGGATCGACTTGCGAATCGACCCACCGTTGACGATGGCGGCGACGGGCGCGGTGTTCGCCATGCGCTCGGCCTCCCACAGGCACGCGTCGGCCACGAGGTCTCCGAGGTTCGTCTCCTGCGTGCGGTTGCCGGGGCTGCGCTCGCCGTTGAGGTCGAACGCCACCTCGCCGACGACCTCGGCGAGATCGGCCTTCACCTTGTCGTCGACGGCCTTGATGCCCGCAGCGACGGCAGCGTCCTGCCCGTTGTACTCGCCAAATCGCGAGAGGCTGCCCTCAAGCTTGCCTCCCTCCCAGGTCACGACCCCAACCGCGTGTGTGAAGCAGCCGGTCTCCACGACGAGCGTGTCGGCGCCCGCGGCGTCCTTCAGCGTCTGGTTCTCCTCCTTGTGGTCGTGCCCGTCGATCACGAGGTCGATCCCGCGCACGTTTGCCACGACGTCGCAGGCGCGGTTCGGCGCGGCCTCAGTCGCCTCGCCGAGGTGCGCGAGGCACACCACGAGCGCGCATCCGGCCGCGCGCAGCTCGTCCACCTGCGCCTGCGCGCACTCGTAGAGCTCCTTCTCCTGAAGGACCTTGATCCCCCTCACGAGAAGCGGGTTCACCTTCGTCTTGGCCTCGGGCGTGGTGAGGCCGAAGACGCCCACCTTGCGTCCGTCGCGCAGCGTGATGATGGTGTTCGCGCCGACGATGCGCTCGCCCGTAGCCTCCACGATGACGTTGGCGGAGAGGAGCGGGAAGTGGGCCGCGGCCGCATACCCGGCGATCTTGTCCTGACCGTAGTCGAACTCGTGGTTGCCGAGCGCCATCGCCTGGTAGCCGCACTGGTTGAGAAAGTCGAACGCCGACGCGCCCTGCGAGCGGTTGACGAGGTTCTCCCCCTGCGCGGCGTCGCCCGCGTCGAACAGCAGGACCTCGTACCCCTTCTCCTCGTAGTCGTGCTTGAGTTGCGCCACCGCCGCGAGGCCGAGCGACTCCTCGTCGAGAATGTCATGGCCGTGGGAGTCGTTGGTGTGGATGATGGCCACCTTTGAGGCAGCCGCCTGTGTGCCCGCCTGCTGCTGGCTCGCGCACCCCGAGGCCGCAGCGGCTCCGGCGGCGCTGGCAAGCCCCAGCCCCGCAAGGAACCCCCTGCGCGAGACGTTGCGGAGGACTCTGTCGCGAGCGGGTTTCTGTGATTGGGTAGACATGGGCTTCTCCTCCATCAGGACACCAGTGGGCAAGTCGCAGCCACGCGCATCGCCGCAAGCGGTCGCAGTGGTGCGCGCCGCAGCCGCCACATCGCGGCAAGCGGTCGCGAACACATGAATATCTTAACGGATGGATGAAGGTTTTGATGGATGCGTCCGACAAGTCTTGATGGGCACGCCGACAATCTGCGCAGATGCTTCCCGACCGATTGAATCGGAGGCAAGACATTCCCGATGTGTTTTCTGGTAGAGAGGCAACCCACGCACGAAGACCAAAGCACTAAATGCGCACTCCTGACTGCGCACTCGGCGCCGTTTTCGTATCCAGAGCGCTCACTCGTCGCCGTTTTCGTATCCGGGCCGCCGGGGGATACGAAAAGCCCACCGACTGAACGGTCGACAGGAGATGTGCGCGACCGCCCAACACGATCTTGCGTCCGACGACAATCAAGAACTCCAAAAAGTGAGGCTCCAAGTCCAGGAACCAAGTCACAAACAAAGGCCCCCGCACCGACTTCCCGCCTGGGCGTCGGCACGGGGGCCAGGTGAGTACGACGAAGTTGGCCAACCGCCTGGGGTCGCGTGCGGCGCCGTACGCAATCACGCGCGATGCACGGGCGCGCCACGGCCAGGGCGGCAGACCGCCTTACTGCTCGGTGATACCGGAGAGGAGCCTATCGACGTGGGACTGGTCGTGCGAGTCAGCGATGTAGTAGACGAAATAATCGCCCGAGATAGCGCCCGTGATCGCGCAGTAGGTCTTGGTGCCCTGCGAGGTGAGCGTGAACGACTGGGCGGGATACTCCTTGCCGTTCAGGGTGTACGTGCCGCTCTGCGCGCCCTCCACCGTGGCGCCCTCGACGCCCTTGACGGCTGCGTCGGCAAACTGCTTCAGGAGGTCTGCGGCCGAAGCCGAGGCATGGTCGGTGCCGGCGATCTTGAGTGCGCTCAGCTTGACGTTGTCGCCGTTGCCGTCGGTGGCGTACGCGAACACAACGGACTCGCCCGCATCGAGCTTCTTGGCGATGTTGTCGTTGGAGAACTCTATGCCGTTCATCTGACCGACCTCGCCCTCGCTTGCAAACTTGATGTCAAGGTCGGCGGGAAGGGTGTAGCCAAACTTGAGCACGGAGTTCGTGTAGGTGTCAGACGCCGTGCCCGAGTCAGAGCCCGTGGACGACGAGCTCGAGGTCGTGGTGGTCTTGGTGGTCTCGCCATCGCTGGTCGAGACGGTGGTCGTGGTCGTCGACGACGTGCTGCACGCAGCGAGCGTGAGGCCCATGGCCGCGGTCACGACGAGCGTTGCGAACTTCTGCATCTTCTTCATGAGGTCTCCCTTTCCGTTCGTTTCCCGGACCGTACAAACCTTCCGCACCGTATGCTCCGGACCGCCGGAGCGGCGGCCGATCAGCCGCTTACGCAATCGGAGCGCCGCCGCCAGAGCGCCGCCGTCGGAACATCACCATCAGAATATCATCTTTTGGTCCCTCAAAACTTCTGGTGAGTCCGCGCGGCATGATCCGCACGGCAGGGGTCTTTTCCTACCACACCGAGATGCGATCCTCCGGCGCCTGGAACATGGTGTCGCCGGGCTTTATCCCATAAGTGTCGTAGAACTCCTGCACCTGCATGACCGAGACGTTCGCGCGCGTGGCGTCGAGCGGGTGCGTGTCCGTGAGGAACTGGTCCTTGGCGCTGGCGGCCGAGCCAACGCTCTGCCAGCCGATGGTGTAGGCCTTGAAGAACCTCTGGTAGTCGAAGCCGTCGATGTCCTTTGCCACGAGCAGGGCGGCCTTCAGCCCGCCCATGTCGGCGATCATCTCGCCGCACGTGGCCACCCCGTCGTAGCCCGTCTGGCCGAACGGCCTCACGCCCTCGAGGTACGAGACGACCTTGGCGGTGCGCTCGCTGAAGTCCCTCCGGTCGCCGTCCGTCCACCAGTTGGTGCGGTTGCCGTCCTTGTCGTAGAGGGCGCCCGCGTCGTCGAAGGCATGCGTGAGCTCGTGCCCGACGGTATGGCCGAGCGTCGCGAGCTGCTCCTCCGCCGGGGCGCTCTCGTCGAACAGGCGCCCGCCGATGATGCCGCAGCCCACGAAGATGGCGTTCTCCTGCTGCGAGTAGTACGCGTTCACGTCCATGGGGTCGCGCCAGTAGGTGCCCTCCGACGGATCAGCGAGGACCTTCTGCGTCACGTTCACGTTGAACGCGCGTGCCGTCTTCACGGCGTCGTAAGCGGTGGCGCCGCTCGCGGGCGCGGGCACGCTCAGCATGTCGGTGTCGTCGAGCGAGCTGGGAAACCCTACGTGCAGCTCGACGGCCTCGAGCTTCTCGATGGCCTTCTGCCGCGTCTCGGGATCGAGCCAATCCTCCGTCGCCAGCAGCTCGCGGTACTTCGCGATGATCTGGTTGGTAATCTCGACCGCGCGCTCGTTGGCCGACGCCGGGTAGCAGTGGCGCACGAACGCGTTGGTGGCCACGCCCGGCAGGTCTTGCATCACGGTGGAGATGAGCTCGCGCTTCGCGCTCTGCTCCTCCGAGACAGGCTCGATGTACTCGCTCTTGATGAGCTCGTCGGCATCCGTGATCTCGACGTCGGCCCCGACGCTGCCCGCGCCGGCGTCAGCCGAGTCGCCCGAGCCCGCGCCGCCCGAGTCCGCGGCATCGGCCTCGGACTGCTCCTCCAGCTCGTAGTCGAGGGCCGCCTTCAGGTTGTCGTTGTCCGCGGCCACCTGTGCCGCGTCGCTGTCGAGGTAGCCCATGTTGTCGATGAGAAGCCCAAAGATGACGTGGCACTTCAGCGCCTCGAGGTTCTCCTGCGTGTAGACGCTGCCCATCTCGGCGAGCCACAGGGGCTCGGCGACGTCGAAGGAGTGGGCCTCCCCCAGACCCCAGGCGTCGAGCAGCGAGAGGATCGGGAACGCCCCGGCCGTGGCAGCCATCTGCTCGCGCGTCATGGTGACCGTGTGGTCCAGGTAGCGCGCGTACTGCTCGTCGATGGCACCCCAGTCCACGGAGCCGTCGGCGGCGCCCGCGGTGGCGCCCTCGAGGTACTGCTCCGCGGCCTTCTCCTGCTCCGGCGTGACGAGCGTGGGCTTCTCGAGGCGCCCCTCGAGCCTGCGCACGAGCGCCACCTGCCGCCGCGCCTCCTCCTTTGTGTATCCCAAGCGGCCGAGCATGTAGGTCACCTTGTCGAGAAAGGGGGCGTTGAGCTGTGCGAGGTCCTCACCGGAAAGCCCGGTCGAGGCCTCGGTCTCCAGGAAGAACGAGTTCGTGCCCACGGAGACCCTGTAGTCCGTCGTGCCCACGTCGTCGATGGCAATGCCGAGCGTGACGAGGGTCTCCCCCGTGGACATGTCGTCGTCGCCGGCGAGGTAGCCGCCGCGCAGGCGCTCGGCGTCGCTCGTCAGGTAGGCCGTCAGCTCGTCGATCGTCGCTATGGACTGGACCCTGCGCACGTCGGCCGCGAGGGGTTCGATGCCGGCCGCGTCGCGCGCGTCCTGGTCACCGAGAAGGGCGTAGTAGTTGCGCAGGCACTCGACGTCGTGGTCGGTCTTGCCGGGGTCCTCGACGAGCACGATCAGGGAGTCCTCGATCTGGCGCTCGCGCTCGCTGAACGACCCCCAGCTGTCAAGGTCCTCGGGGATCTTCGTCTCCGCGAGCCAGTCCTTCGCCTCGGCGACGAAGTAGTCCTCGTGCACGTCAGTCTGCGTGTCCTTGGTGACGACACCCTTGACGTTGGCGTCGATCCACGGCGTGCCGACGGCCTTCGCGGCGTCTGCGGAGGCGCCGCCGGCAGAGGGGGACCCGCTGCCTCGGGGTGCGCCACAGCCAAAGAGCGAGAGCACCAGGGCGGCGGACAATAGCATCGACAGCGGGCGGCGAATCTCTTTCACGGTCTCTCCCCTCGTCGCGGGTCCGAGTACGATGCGGCGCGCCCGACCGGCCGCGCACACGTTTCATACTTTTATACCATCTGCGAACCGCCCCGCGGACGACGCCGCCGTGCCAAAATCCGCCAAATCCAGCAAGCGGACGCAGGTGGGCCCAAAGGGGCGGCGCATGTGCTACCGTCGTTCTCGTCACGGTCCGGCACCGCCGCTCTTGTCACGGCCCGGCGTAGCCCTCGTCACGGCCCGGCGCCTCGAAAGGAACATCATGGCCACGAAAAAGTCGCACGTAGGACGAAACGTCCTTCTCGTCATTCTCGTCGTACTCATCACTTACGGCGGCATCCTCGCGTGGAGCGCCTACAACGTTCGCGGCCACGCGACGCAGGCAAGCGCGCGCATGCAGGAGTGCGTGGCGCAGATCCAGCGCGAGGACCTCGGCAGTGCCTACGCATCGGCGCAGACCGCCGAGCACGAGCTCTCCGTGGCGAAGTCCGAGCTCCAAGGCTGGCAGTGGGCGCTCGCGAGCCACGTGCCCGTCGTGTGCGACGACGTGAGGTGCGCCCAGCAGTCGACGGACGTCGCGGACGTTCTCGTGCGGGACGCCTTGCTGCCGGTGATCGGCCAGGCGCGCGACCTCGCCAGCGTCGACGTCGCAAACGAAGGCATAGGCGCGCTGGCGAGCGGGTTCACGCGCCTCACCGCCCTAGTGGGCGCGGCGTCGGATGCGCGCGGAGTCGTGAGGGACGGCAAGGTGCGCGTCGCGGCGATACCCAAGGCGCACATCAACGAGCTGAACGAGCTCGTGAAGAACCTCTCCGAGGTAATCGACAAGGCCGATTCGGCGCTGGGTGCCGCGGGCGCGGCGGCATAACGGCACCCCTTCCGGCCGACGACCCCAACCATCCCGGCCCACCCGGCCCACTCGACCGCCCCGCCCGGCCGGCAACCCAGCAACCAGCCCAAACGCCGCCCCGCCCGGCAACCCCGCCCGACAGGCGGGGCGGCCGCCGGATACTGATGTACAATCCCAAAGGCATCAGACTGCGCAACCGCTGCCGGCACCTCCGGCGCGCGAGGCAATCGCCCCACACCCCAAAAGGAGACGTCACATGAGAGACCTGTTCGAGAACTCCGAGCTGCTTCGCCGCGCACGGCAAAACGACCTCGGCTGGAACGTGATCGTCGAGGTCATAAAGTTCGTCCTCGTCATCAAGGCGGCCGACGCCCTGACGGAGCGGATGGCAAACGTGCTCTACGTGCGCCACGTCGAGCCCTTCGCGAGTCTCGGTGGGGTGTGGCTCTTCGGCATCGGGCTGCTGACCTTTGCCGCAATCGCCTACTCGCTCATCTGGGAGCGCATGCGTCCGGCCGACATCGGCGTAAAGTTCACGCCGGCAAGAAGGACGCTGCTCGGGCTTGCCGGGGGATACGCGGCGGGCGCGCTGATCATGGGGTTGTGCTTCCTGCTGGCCACGATTCTCGGTGGACTCGACATCGTGATCAACGTCCAGTCCGCACGCGCGCTGAACGTCCTGTGGATGATGCTCATCTA
>JAGAWD010000077.1 GCA_017941585.1 Olsenella sp.
CGTCTCGGTATCGTTGAGGCTGGCGTAGACCACCTCGCCTCCGAAGGTCAACCTGATCCTCGCCACTGCGCTCCTCTCTCCGGGGTTCACGAGCTTGGGCGAAATTCCATCGGCATCGCCCTCGCCAATAATGTTGGGGCCATAGATTGGCTATTTCAAATACCTATCTCAAGTTTTTGTACATGCCTCTTGAGCATAGGAAGCAAAACGACGCTATGGAGCCCTCCTCCACCCAACCCGTGGCCTCGCGCCCATGGGAATCTCATCGGGACGCAAACTGGTCTACAGGTACCATTCTGTAAGACACAGCGACCAGAGGCGCCATCCGATCGCGCGAGCGAGGGAAACGAACGGCGCGGCGGAGGGGAGCGGAAAAATGGGATGCGCATTGGTAACCGGCGCCTCAGGAGGCATCGGGGCGGAACTGTGCAGGCTGCTGGCAACCGACGGCCACGATCTTGTGCTCGTGGCGCGCAGCGAGGAGAGGCTCGCCTCGTTTGCCGAAGAGCTGGCACGCGACTATGGGATACGGGCCGTACCCCTTGCCTGCGACCTGACGCAAGAGGACGCGGCCGTGGTCCTTCACCAGGCGACGAGCGACGCGGGCATCGTCGTCGACACCCTGGCGAACGACGCCGGGTTCGGGTGCCACGGCGCCTTCCTCGAATCGGACTGGGAACGCCAGCGCCAACTCATCCAGGTGAACGTCATCGCGCTCACGCAGCTCTCGTACCTCTATGGCATCGACATGCTCGGGCGCGGACACGGGCGCATCCTCAACGTCGCCTCTGCGGCGGCGTTTGGGCCGGGGCCGTACATGGGCGGCTACTACGCCTCGAAGGCATGGGTGCTGTCCCTCTCGCAGGCGCTCTCTGCCGAACTAAGGGGAACGGGCGTCACCGTGACGGCGCTCTGCCCCGGGCCGACCGCGACGCGCTTTGAGGAGACCGCCGACCTCGAGGGCTCCAGGATGTTCTCGCACTTTGGCGTCCAGTCCGCGCGATCCGTGGCAAAGAGGGGCTACCGGGCCATGATGGCGGGAAGAGCGGTCGCCTACCACTCGCCCATTACGCACGTGTTCAACATCGGGTCTCGGCTTGCGCCGCGCGCCGTCGTGACGCGCGCGGTGGAGTGGGTCAACGGCAAGCCTGCCAGGCAGCCAGTTACTGACCGCGGGACGATCGACCGCAGACCGTGAGGCAGCCGGACGCAGGACCGGAGGCGGTCGCTAGACGCGCGCCAACACGCACCCATATGGCATACGCACCCATATGACGAGCGGCCCGGCACATATGTGTACCGAGCCGCAATTCTTGCTCTTCACGATTTCTGGCGGAGAGACACGAACGGCGTCTGCCGGCGAGAAACTTGGCTCTTCGCGGTTTTTGGCAGACGGACTGACGCGCCGCCGGGCAGGCCCACCATAGGCTTGGCCCCTTGGTACTTCTGGAAAGCCAGGCTGCCCCGTGAGTTTGACGGACGTCGAACGGCCAGCGCGCTACGCGACGACGAGGAACGCGAGGTAGGTCGCGTAGCTGCCGAGCATGACGACGCCCCACCTGCGCCTGAGCGTCTCCGCCCGCGCGCACGCAACCCACAGCAGGACCGCCGCGGCAAGCGAGACGATACCGTCGACCATGAGTTCGGGCGAGAAGGGAATCGGCGAGACCACGCCCGCGATGCCGAGCACGAAGAGGACGTTGAGAATGTTGCTGCCCACGATGCCACCGATCGCGATGTCAGACTCGCCCTTCGAAGATGCGGTGATGGCCGTCACGAGCTCGGGAAGCGACGTTCCGAGCGCGACGACCGTGAGTCCGATCATGCGCTCGCTGAGGCCGGCGAAGCGAGCGAGCTCGCTTGCGCCGTCGACCACGAAGTCGGAGCCGAACGCGAGTGCCACGGCACCCAGAACGATCAAGAGCAGCTGGTACGCAATGCCCCTCTCCCGCTTGGGGGAGACGACGATCGCGGTCGAGGACTCCTCTGCGCCTGCGGAGCCGGCAGACGCCGCGCCCTCCGTCGCGCCATCTCCGTCGGACCTGATTCCCATCTTGACCACGGTCACGAGGTACACGACAAGGCAGACGAGCAGCAGCGCCGCCTCGAAGCGCCCGAGCATGCCGTCGATCGTGCACAGGCCAAGCAGAAGCATGGTCGTGGCAAGCACGAGCGGGATGCCCATCTTGACCGCCGAGCGTGGCACCGCGGGCTGGGACATGATCGCGGCAAGGCCGAGCACAACGAGCGTGTTCATGATGTTGCTGCCGAACACGTTGGCAATCGCGAGCTCGTCGACGGTGTTAGCCGAGGACACGATGGAGATCGCCGCCTCCGGCAGGCTCGTACCGAGCGCGACCACCGTAAGACCGACGACCATCGACGAGATGCCGAACCTCGTCGCCAGCCCACTCGCGCCCTTCACGAGGACGTCAGCCCCCTTGACAAGGAGAACGAACCCAATTGTAAGAATGAAAACGCTGAAGAGCATACCCATCGGACTTTTTTCCTCCCTAGGCTTTCCGCCGCCCCCGTGGGCGGCATTCGATCGAGACGTTCGGTTGACGTGATTTCCCAGGTTTTTCCTGGGTCGAGCGGACAGAGGGTGCAGTTGCCATTAGGCACGGCGACGACCGTTGCCGGGTATCGCGGCATCAGTTTGCGGTCGCACCCGCTCCGGGCGCGGCCTCGCCGGCTCACCAATCCAAGTTGAAGTCTGAGCATGATGGCGTACATGCCGACAGACAAGGTGGCGCACCCTTCGCCACCCGCGCGGGAGCTAGAGGCGACACCTCGCTTCTCGCTCTACCGCCTCGTGAGGCATGTTCCGCTGCAGCCACTCGCTACCGAGCAAGACGTCCACGTACCTGCTGACGTGCATCTCCGTCCCTCCGATAGTTCGTAACTTTTATCGTTACAAATAATACCTGATTCTCATTCGTACTGTCAAGAGGTACGGATTGATTTACACAGCGCGCAGTGCAACAATCATCGCAGGCACACGAAAGGACGAGCCGGATGAAGGTCAGCTCACAATACATGCTTGCGGTGCACACGATGCTCATGACCGCTCACTTCGCAGACGGAAGCGTCACGAGCGAGCGTGTGGCCGAGAGCGCGCACTGCAACCCCGTCATGGTGAGGAAGGCGTTCGCCAAGCTGCGCGCCGCCAACCTCATCGTCACTCGCCCCGGCAGGGGCAGGACCGACCTCGCCCGCCCCGCAGACGAAATCACGCTGTGGGACATCTACGGGGCCGTGATGGGCACCGACGCCGAGGAGATGTTCAGGATGTACGACGGGTCGCCAGACTGCCCCGTCGGGAGCAACATTCGCGGCCTGCTCGACGGTCACTTCGGACGCGTGGTCAACGCCATTCGCTCGGAGCTGTCCAGCGTGACCCTGGCCGACCTCGCGGCCGAGCTCGAGGGCTCACGCTCAGCGGAGCAGGACGGACGCCGCGAGAAAGTCGGCATGTCCGCCTAGGGGCCCTCCGCGGGACCCTACTTCCGAAACTTCCTCACCGTCTTTGAGATGTGCTCGAGCTCGCTCTTGTCCAGCTCCGGCAGGCGCTCGAGCTTGTCGAGAAACTCGGAGAGCGACTGGTCGAGCTGAGCCTGCCGACGCTCCTGGAAGTAGTCGACCAGAACGCTGGTGACAATCGCCGTCACGACGATCGCATAGAGCGAGAGAGCCACGCTCACGACCCGGCCGACGACCGTAACCGCGGCAATGTCTCCGAGGCCCACGGTGGTCGCAACCTCCCAGCAGTACCAAAGCGCGTCTCCATACGCGCCCACGCTCGGCTCGAACGCCGTGACCGCGGCCGCGCACACGAGAAAGAGGACGAGAAATCCCCCGAGGGCGGAGTAGACTCCCGACCTGCGAAGAACCACGCTCATCAGATGCAGATGCCTCATGTGGACCCACCCTCCCGCCAGACGCACGGCGGCCGCGACAACGATTGGTGCCGCGGCCGCACGCGGCCAGTCGCGCAACGCAAGCTAGTTAAGCAACGCAATCATGATGTTCAAGTATCCCGCAAAAGTCGTCCAGACGAGATAGGGAATCAGCAAAAACGTGGCGCGCCTGTCCACCTTGACGGCCGTCGCCATCAGCGCCGCTATAAGGACCCACATGCCGACGAGAATGACGAAGGCGACGTAGTAGAGCCCGCCGTTGAAGAAGATCGGCGTCCAGACGAAGTTGAGGACCAGCTGCGCCGCATACAGGACGAGTGCACGCGTGCGAAGCTTGCGCACCTCCTCGGTCATGGGCCGCGCCACGTACAGCAGATAGCTCGCCAGGCCCATCAGTACATAGAGAATCGTCCACGCCACGGGAAACAGCCAGGCGGGCGGCGAGAGGGGCGGCTGGTTCATGCTTCCGAACCGCCCCATGACGTCTGCCGAAAGAAGCGCCGAGACAGCTCCGATCGCAAGGGGCAGGGCAACGGCCGCGGCCGCCACGAGGGCGCCGCGCCTGGTCGTGCGTACTCTCTCCATAGTGACCTCCACATCGGTGCGTGCGCCGGGGCCACGCCGCAAGGCGCGGAGAAGCCCAGGCAACGTCGTTGGCAATGCGTACCGTGCGGAGCGCTCCATGCGAAGAGTTATGCCCACCAACACGACGACTAGTCGAGATTGTGGGCAAGTTTCGCAAACCTGAACCGCCCGATATGGACAAGGCGCGACGGGGGCGCTGACTCCGGCGCACAACGAATCACTAAACCTGTTGGTGGTGACTAGCGGTCGCGTGCGCGGGCACATCACAGGTAGGCGTGCAAGGCTAGGCGTGCAAGGCGCAGGCGGCGCGCTGCGGGGCATTCATGGTTCCGGGCGATGGCGCCAACGGCTAGAGGGGGGACCGACATGGACAAGGCATTGGTGGCATACTTCAGCGCAACGGGAACGACCGAGAGAATCGCGGGAGACCTTGCCGCAGCGATTGGGGCGGACCTGTTCAGGATCGAGCCCGAGACCCCCTACGAGGGGGCCGACCTCGACTGGCGCGACGCGACGAGCCGCGCGACCATCGAGATGAACGATGACGCTTGCCGCCCGCCCATCAAGGCCGCGGTCGGGCACATGGGCGACTACGACACGATCTTCCTGGGCTTTCCGATCTGGTGGTACGTGGAGCCCCGCGTAATCGACACGTTCCTGGAGGCGCACGACCTCGCGGGAAAGACGATCGTTCCCTTCGCCACGAGCGGTAGCAGCGCGATCACCAGGGCGTCAGAGCGCATCTCGACACTCGTTCCGAAGGCGACCGTTCTCGGCGGAAGCGTGCTTGGCGGCTCGCCCTCACAGGAGCAGCTCGCGGGCTGGGCCATTCGCATCCTCGGGGCGTAGGGAACGGTTGGGAAGGAACGACTCGAACGACGGGACTGCGTGAGAGCCGGAAGGCGAGCCCTTGGGAGAGACGCCGCGCAGAGAGGCGCCGCGCGGAGCTCATGCCCCGAGCGGCGCTTTCCAGTGCAAGGCCTGTCGATTCCGAAGGCCGCGTTCTTCTCCGCGGCCGCCGCTACCCCAAAGGGAGACCGCCTGCGCCCTGGACGCCCGGTACGGCGGGAATGGTCGCGAACCCGCGATCGAGCTCCTCGTCGGTGGGTATGTGATCGACCATGGTGCCGCTGTTGAACGACTCGTAGGCACTCATGTCGAAGTAGCCCGTGCCCGTGAGTCCGAAGAGGATGACCTTCTCCTCCCCCGTCTGTGCGCAGCGTCTCGCCTCCTCCATCGCGACGTGGATTGCGTGGGCGCTCTCGGGTGCGGGAAGGATGGTCTCGAGCCTGGCAAACTCCTCGGCTGCCGCGAAGACGTCCGTCTGCCGTACCGCCACGGCCTCGAGGAATCCGTCGTGCTTGAGCTGGCTCACCACGGGACTCATGCCGTGGTAGCGAAGACCGCCCGCATGATCAGGACTGGGGATGAAGCCGTTGCCGAGGGTGTACATCCTGCAGAGCGGGCAGGTCCTACCCGTATCGGCGAAGTCGTAGGCGAAGCGTCCGCGCGTGAGTGAGGGGCAGCTTGCGGGCTCGACCGCGACGAAGCGCGTGTCGGGACGCTCGCCCGTGAGCCTGTCGCGCATGAACGGGGCGATGAGCCCGGCGAGGTTGGAGCCGCCGCCCGCGCACCCGACGATCACGTCGGGATACTCGCCCAGGCGCTCGAGCGCGGCGTAGCTCTCCAGCCCGATGACGGACTGGTGCAGCACGACCTGGTTGAGGACGGACCCCAGCTGGTAGCGGCCGCGGTTCTCGGGAACGTGGAGCGCCCGCTCAACGGCCTCCGAGATGGCCGTGCCGAGCGATCCGGAGCGGTTGGCGGGGTTCTCGAGCATCTTGCGACCGATCTCGGTCTGGTCGCTTGGCGACGGCGTCACGTTGGCGCCGAAGGTCTGCATCACGGAGCGTCGGTACGGCTTCTGCTCGTAGCTCGCACGCACCATGAACACGTCGCAGTCGAGGCCGAAGTGCGCGGCGGCCTCGGAGAGGGCCGTACCCCACTGGCCGGCGCCCGTCTCGGTGGTTATGGTCGAGAGCCCCTGCTCGTGCGCGTAGTATGCCTGTGCGAGCGCGGAGTTCAGCTTGTGCGACCCGCTCGTGTTGTTGCCCTCGAACTTGTAGTAGATCCTGGCAGGCGTGCCGAGGGCGCGCTCGAGGTTGTATGCGCGGCAGAGCGGGCTCGGGCGGTAGACCTTGTACATCTCGCGCACGCCCTCGGGAATCTCGACGTAGGCGGTGTCGTCATCGAGCTCCTGACGGCAGAGCTCGTCTGCGAACACGGGAGAGATGTCCTCCACGCGGGCGGGGGTGCCGTCGGGCAGGAGCATGCGCCCTGGCCTCGTGGGCATGTCGGCGCGCAGGTTGTACCAAGAGGTGGGAATCTCGTTCTCGGCAAGGTAGGTGCGATACGGCTTCTGCTGTGCCATGGCCATTCCTTTCGTCGACTGCGGCCATACGGATGTGCGCGCTTGGTCGTACAACATGCCGCAAAAGCGAGGGGGAAGGACCAGAATGCGGGCGTCCTCACGAATTTCGACGGAGACCACGCTGGAAATCTAGCTGGAAATCACACTGGAATGCGTCAAGCATAGCTCGCCCTCACGACATGAAAAAGCCCCCGGAACACCGGGAGCCTCCACGCGCGCAATGGCGACAGCCCCAGTGCCCGAGTCAGGCTACGCCGCGCCACCATCGACCGGCACAGCGCACGAGCGCCGCGCGTGAAAGCTGTGAGAAGCTCTTCCTGGTCATGGGGCAAACCTCCGTTAGGGGTCGGGCTTGCATGAGAGTATGGCAGGTGCCGCCAACGTGCGACACGGTGTTCACGAGGGCGAAACAAAGCAATCTACAGCCGGCTTCGCGGCATGCCAACAACACAATGACATGCGGTCGAGGCCGCCGCCAAGCGTCCAACTGCACGCAGCCTTGCACTACGCGACATGGTGCCGCGCGCACGGGCCGGCGGGTGCATGAAACTCGCGTTCGTGCGACGTGACGACCCCTCGGTGCACGAAACTCGCCTTCGTGCGACGTGCTTTCTGAATCATGGAAAGAGCCGGGCAAAAACTCTGTATTGAAACGATGGTTTGCCCAGTTGCCACTCAAAGATTATGCATAACAAAAATGCAACTTACCGTACGGGCCGGATTTTGCGTCGCACGAAGGCGAGTTTCGTGCACCGAGGGGTCGTCACGTCGCACGAACGCGAGTTTCATGCACCCGCCGGCCCGTGCGCGCGGCACCATGTCGCGTAGTGCAAGGCTGCGTGCAG
>JAGAWD010000078.1 GCA_017941585.1 Olsenella sp.
ACATATGGTTCCGCTACCCCATACACGAGGAGGACCTGAGTGGCATGCTCGAGGACAGCGGCCCGAGGCGTCCCGGCGGCGCCGGGGCGTGGCAGAGGGAGCAGGGCAGGCGCGCCCTGGCGGAGATCGAGCGTGAGGTCGACGTCTTCATGGGCGAGCGGCGCGAGGTGGAGCGCAAGGCCTTCGTGGACCACGTGGGCAAGGACCCGCGCACGGTGAAGAAGTACCTTGAGCAGAGCAAGCTCTTCGAGGTCGTTTCCGGCGCCTCGAGCGCGACGATCCGGCGCGTGGGGTGAGGGTTGCATGGCCTGCACGGCGTGCATTTGCAGACCGTGTGGGGGTGACAGCACCTATAGGGTCAATGCATGCTGCGTGCCCCTGCGGGGTCGGGCAACGTCCGGGTGAGAACGTGCTCGGCACACGTCCCCACCCGGGCATCGCCGTTGCAGCTGCGTGGCGGCCGGTGAATCGCGCGTAAAGCGAGGATATAAAAAAGACTAGTGAAGTGATGGGAATTAGAGCTGCAAACAGCACGGGCTCACTGTGCGGGTGCGTTCTCCTCACACCACGTCACGGAGCAGAGTGCCTCTGTGATGGGCCGTGCATCGTCCGCTCGCCGGGAGACGCTCATGCCGATTCGAATGATTCGTCGCGTTCCTCACGTAAACTGGACATGCTGGAATGACTCGTCTACCTGCCGATATGCCGTCGCCTTGAGGGAGTACTCACGTAAATGGGCCGTAACCACACGTAAATTGGACATCGGTTACGTGAGGGCCAGACATGTTTGTCAGCTGCAACGCGTGCGGTAAAATGTGAATCTATTGAATGCCCAAGAAGATGGAGCCATATGAGCGCTGACGTTGATATCGCGTTGCTCGTGAAGGAGCTTTGTAGCCACGACTCTGAGACCGAGTGGATCGAGTTCAAGGCTAGCAACTCGAACCCGGAGATGATTGGCCAGAGAATCAGTGCACTTGCGAACTCCGCCTGTAGACTCGGCGTCCCAACGGCGTACATGGTTTGGGGCGTTGATGACGAAACGCATGAGGTGGTCGGCAGCTCCTTCCGCTACAGGCTCGAGAAGAGGGGGAACGAGGAACTTGAGAACTGGCTTCACCACCAGCTCACGGACAACGCCTCCTTCGAGTTCGCCGAGGACGAGATTGATGGCAAGCGTGTCACCGTGCTCATGGTCCAGGCAGCCTTCTACCATACGGTCGACTTCGAGCGGGTGCCATACATTAGGGTGGGGAGCTATACCAAGAAGCTGAGGGAATATCCCGCCATAGAGTCAGAGGTGTGGGACCGCATCACAAAGTCAGACTTCGAGAGCGTCACTGCCAAGGGCGGGCTCGCCCTTTCCGACGCCCTCTCACTGTTGGACTATCCCAAGTACTTCGATCTTCTCGGCACTCCGATGCCGCAGTCGCCTGAGGAGGTCGCCCACTACCTCTGCGAGGACGAGTTGCTCTCCAGACAGGACGACGGACGCTATGCGGTCACGAACCTCGGAGCCCTTCTGTTCGCGAGGAAGCTCAAGGACTTCCCCTCTGTCGCACGCAAAGCCCTGCGCCTCGTCCAGTACGAGGGGCGTGGGAGGACCGAAATGCTGCGTAGCAGGGACTATATAGGAGGCTATGCCGTCGAGTTCGAGGCGGCAGTCGAGATGATCATGGCGCTCACGCCCGCGAGGGAGGATATCGTTGGCGCTGTGAGGACTCAAACGACCGCCTATCCCGAGAGGGCGGTGAGGGAGATTCTCGCCAACGCGCTCATCCATCAGGACCTTGCGATAACCGGGAGCGGTCCCGTCGTCGAGGTGTTTGCCGATCGTATCGAGTTCACCAATCCGGGCACATCGCTCGTCGACCTCATGCGCCTAGTGGACAACCCTCCCAAGTCGCGGAACCAGAGGCTCGCGAGCCTTATGAGGCGCTTTGGATTCTGCGAGGAGCTTGGTACCGGCTGGGACAAGATTATCTCCTCGTGCGAGGCCTCGTATCTTCCCGCTCCGAAGGTCATCGAGTATGAGGAGGCGGGTGGCAGCATGCGCGTTTCCCTCATGTCCTACGTGCCCTATCGCTCGATGGACTCGCGGGATCGTATCATGGCCTGCTACTGGCACGCATGCATCTGCTTCACGAAGGAAGACGTCATGACCAACCAGTCGCTGCGTTCCCGCTTCGGTGAGGAGGGGCCCAGTCAGTCGACCGTGTCGAAGCTGCTGGCAACTACGGTTGAAGCCGGCCTTATCAAACCGGTAGACCCGACGACGGCGCCGCGCTACAGGCGCTACGTTCCGTCATGGGCGTAGCCCTAACTTTCCCGTAACTTTCCCAGAGGGCACCTTCATCAACAAATGCGCAGGTATTCAGCTTGTGAGGTGGTCGATTCAACTTTCCCGTAACTTTCCCTGGTCTCAATTGCCAATGACGAACGCGGGAGTAGCTCTAACTTTCCTTAACTTTCTTTGCTAGGAAGCAGACACAAGATGTTGTGTCATGATATGCATATAAGACATCGTGACACAACATCTAGATTTGTGTAACTTTCCTATTGTGCACGTGAGCCTCTCCACGGCTTTTCATCGCAATGGTTCGCGCTGTGCCAAGGAGGAACCTCGTCTCCGTCTGTCCTGCCTGGGGCACAGTTGACGTGGCAATGGGGTGGTCCAAGATACTACGAATGTGGGCTGCGCTACGCGAGCATCTCGAGG
>JAGAWD010000079.1 GCA_017941585.1 Olsenella sp.
ATGATGAGACGGTTATTAGCTTTGGCAGGCGAGCGGAGGCAATATATCAGCAGATTACCCATGGGATACACGAAATTGAGCTATTGGAAACTGCGAGAACCGCCATGCTTTCTCAGCTAGGCAGCTAACTTATCATTTAGCGAACTCGTGCCAACGCTGTGCACACCCTGGGATGCCGCCTTCGAGCGCGGTAAAATGACACCCTATGCAACACGACGCACGGCAGCGAGGACGGGATGAAGCAGCAGGAGCTTGTCGAAGCCTTTATCAATGGCGAGACTACAGGGACGGCCAAGAGCCTTTCCATCGACGGCATGCAGCTCATCCACTACAACACTGCCATCGCCGAGCGCATGGGCGAAAAGATCATTCTGAACTACACTCGCTACTCCCTCGCTACCGGAAAGGTGCAGAAGATGATTACCGATACAGTAGACCCGAGCAGGCTGGTGTACGTCTCAGGCATTCCGTCGGACACGCGCAGCTCGCTTATCACCTACCTTCCGCAAACAAACTTCGCGACTGAAACGGAACCGGACAGCTACCTGATGCGCATAGAGCACGGGAGATTCGGAATGGGATATGTCACTTCCATCGAAGCAGGCATGATGACCTGCAAGTTTGGACAGCAGGAGAAGACCCTGATGTATCCGATGGTCGTTGACTCCGGCATCGTCAAAATCATCGAGGACAAGCGATGACCATCACGAAACGGCAGCATTACGTGCCGAGGTTCTATCTGCGGCATTTCACGAACCCAGATGGGATGCTGCATGCCTATAGACGAGACACGGACAATTATTTCCTCTCAGCACCAGAAGGTGTGTGCACTGAAAAGCATCTCTACGAAGTCAGGCGGTTGGGATTTGATGAGGAAAGCAGCAGCCCAGAGTTCTTACACAACTACATCGAGAACCAGTTGGCATGTGCCGAGAGCAGGCTTGCACCACTGTATGAGCAGTTAATCTCTTGCTGCGATAACCACGAATTCAAAGCAGAATCATTTCACGAGGGACGACTTGCGGCATGCATCCTTGCAGCAAACCTTATCGTGAGGCATCCACGCTTTCTCGAAGGGGACCGCTTGGGCGCCAGCGAGCTTACAAAGACCTTCCTCGACACCAACAGGCTAACGGATCAAGAGCTATGGATGCTCGAACAAATCGGCATCAGAGATGATCTTGATATCGTCTCTGAAATCGCAATCATGCAGACCCTTCTGTTCTCGGGGCATCCAGACGTCCCATTCACTCGAATCTACAATGCCTTTGCTGATAAGAAGGTGACGATTATACAGGCACCCGTAGGGATGAGTTTTGTTACGACATCGATGCCATTGGACCTCATTGGCATCGACGAGAACGCTTATGACTTTCAAATTGCTTATATGCCTCTTTCCAGCAAGTACGCAGTACTATTCTCGTCGGACGAGCATGTGGCCTTATTCGACAAAGCAAGCCTTGAAGAGGCCGCTCAGTTCAACACGGCGTTACTCGCAAATAGCTTTTGGGACACGGCCATGGCGCAAGCAAAAGGCTCATTAGAAATCGCTGTTAGAAGACATAAGAATCTGGGTGAAACTCAATAGCCTGGAACCACATGACTTTGTGACGGCCTTCTAACCTGTACGCAGTGTTAGAGGGCCGATTTGTTTGTGTCGGCCACGATACGAAAGGTGGCTGACATGGCCGGTGATAACCATGGCGCAGAGACGCAGGAAGAGCCGCAAGCCCAGGAAGACCTCGGGCAGCAGCAAACGGCGCAAGAGCAGCCGCAGATGAGCGGCAAGGACTGGGAGAAAGCCATCGCCGAGCGCGACGAGAAGATCGCGGCACTTGAGGCCCATATGGCCGATGCCGCCAAGAACGCTGAGGCTGCCGAGCAGCTTCGCGGCGAGATCGCCGAGCTGAAGGCACAGGGCGAGTCCGACCGGATCGACTTCAAGCTGCAGCTCGCGGGCGTACGTAACATCAAGGCGGCCCGTGCGGTGCTGGCAGACCACGACAACGATGTTGACAAGCTCAAAGAGGCCGAGCCGTGGCTGTTCGCGGATGCTCCTGCCGTCAAGCCACGGGGCGGGACGACCGGGCTTCCCAATGCGGGAACCAGCTCAGACGAGGGCAAGACCATGAAACGCTGGCGCAGGCTCGCCGGCCTGGACGACGAGAAATAGGAGGGCTGAGACATGCCGAACAGCATCGAATTCGCCAAGAAATACACCGGAATCCTCGACGAGGTCTATCAGAGGGCGGCGGTGTCCAACTGCCTGAACAGCGGTGCCAACATGGTACGCGCAGGCAGGAACGCCAAGGAGATCCTCATCCCCAAGGTGGAAGTGACCGGTCTCGGCGACTACGCGCGCAACGTCGGCTACAAGACGGGAAGCATTACCTGGTCTTATGAGACCCACACCTTCGCCTACGACCGGGCCATTCGCCTGTTCGCGGACGTGATGGACATCGAGGAAGGTGGCATCCTTGACGCGTTCGTGGCAGCGGGCGCGGAGCTGCAGCGCACCCAGGTCGCTCCCGAGGGCGACGCCTACACGTTCAGCGAGATCGCCTCGACCGAAGGCGTGACCGTGAAGAGCGAGGACCTGTCCAGCGCGACGGCTGAGCAGCTTCTCGCGTCGCTTCGCACGGTGACCTCGGCCATGGACGAGCGCCAGGTCTCCACGGGGTCGCGCTATTTGTTCATCACGCCCACGCTTAACGGGGTAATCCAGGACTTCAGCTACGCGAACCCGAACCGCTCGAACCGCGTGCTTGAGCGTTTCGCACGTGTGGTCGAGGTGCCGCAGGTGCGCTTCTATTCTGCCATTGACTTGCTCTCGGGTGACGACGACCAGTTCGGATACCAGAAAGCTGCTGGCACCTACGTCGCGACCACGGACACCGAGGTCGATTCGTCCAAGACCTACTACACGAAGAGTGGTGACGAGTACAATGCGGTTGCCTCTCCCACCAAGAGCGGGCTCGCGAACTACTACGAGCTGAAGGGCGCTGGCAAGGACCTGAACTTCATGGTGGTCGAGAAGTCCGCCATCATCAAGTACGCCAAGCACGTTGCCTCGCGCATCTTCGCGCCCGACGAGCTTGAGGCGTTGGACTCGTACATGTTGAAGTACCGTCGCTACGCGATTGTCTCGGTGCTCGAGAACAAGCTCGACGGCGTGTACGTGAGCGCGAGCACGGAGTAGCGACCGTGGCCGCTGCGGTGACATACCAGTTCTACAAGGACGTTTACGGGGACGGGCTTTCGGAGTCCGCCTTCGGGCTTGCGCTGCCTGCGGCCTCTCGGCACGTGCGGTGGTTGGTTGGCGGACGCGAGCCCGTAGATGACGAGCTGGAAGCCTACCGGCGGGCTGTGTGCGCGGCCGTCGACGCCTTCGCGGAGTTCGGCGAGGGGCAGGTCGGCGGGTTCTCGCTCGGTGACTTCAAGGTGACCCACTACGAGGACGAGGG
>JAGAWD010000080.1 GCA_017941585.1 Olsenella sp.
GCCTGCCAGCGAGAACAAGGGCTCGCTCGTAATAAAAGAGGGGGGGATGGCGTGAAGGCCCCTGATCCTGCGCAACCCTTAGCGGAGGGCGTCTTGCTGTGATACCCTGCAAACCGTGCGAGAGGGCTTCATGGTTCCGAGCGGCTTTACTTTGACGCAATGCTGGACGAGCTGAAGGAAAACGGCATTCCCTACATGGAGTGCGGCATCGCAAAAGTTAACGTGGCTGAGATCAGGGCTATCGAGTGACCAACTGCAGCCTCAAAGTGGAATTCGTGCAGAAGGGCATCTGCCTACGTAGATGACGAGCATAGATGGGTTCGCATAGGCGCGCCGGACCCCGGCTCGGCGATCCGCCTCTCCTGCGCGCCCTGCACCGCAGGGCGGTTACAACGCCTAACGATATACTGCGCAAGCGGAATCTGGCGTCTGCCTGCGGTTCTTTCGGATTTCCCGGATCGTAGCAGGTTCACGGGCGGGTCGTGCATCGTCGACTGCCCTCACTGGCCAAGCCGTGAAAAGTAACGCCTATTACAGTTTGTTTCGGCCTCAATCGAAAACTGTTTGATTCGTCGCACCGAAGGGGCTAGCATTGGATGCGGCCTTGCGGGGCCGCCGGCCGGCCGCCCCGCATGGGCGGTGGCGGAAACGCAACCGCTTGCCTCCATCATCCACAGCCATCCGCACCTAGGCGACGCTCGTACTAATAATGGACGTAAATGCTTTTGCTACGTCGACGCAGGCCGTTTCAAGACATTGGCGCGTCACGCGTTGGGAGAGGAGACCAACATGGGAGCAACTCCCAAAGGGAAGCTGCCAAGGCTCGCACTAAGCCTGATTGTAGTCATCACCATGGTGCTGGGGCTTATGTCCGGCGCGGGTTTAGGGAAGGCCCTGGCGGATGATGCCGAAACCGGTCGCATTGCGCCCGCAGAGCTGCAGACCGCCGCCGAGACGTGCTACCCCCTCTGGGTTGGCGAGACGCAGGTCACGAGCGCTAACCTGAAGGGTCAGGGCTGGAGCTTCACGCCGGCTGCGAACGGCAATCCCGCTACGTTAACGCTGAGCGGCTACAGCTACACGGGCCCGGGCCATATGGAAACGCTGCAGGACTACGATGGCGAATGGGACTACTATCGCCACGCCCCGATCTTTTGGAACGCTGACAGCGCGCTGGTAGTCGAGCTTGCAGGCGAAAGCAGCATCGTCGTCACCGCCGATTCTACGGTCGGCAACGCTTCAGAAGGCAGCGCCGACGAAGAGGATGAAGATCCAACCCATCGCTACTGTGGCATCTTCTGTGCGGGGAGTCTGACGGTCAAAGGGACGGGCAGCCTTTCTGCAAATGCCGGCGGCATGGAAGACGGAGATGCCGGCATCTACGCAAGGGGCGACGTGAGCATCGAGGGCGGCTCGGTATCGGCGACAGGCTACGATTACGGCATCTATTCGTACGAGGGCACGATTGCCATCGGCGCAGACGCCGGAACGGTTGCCGCCGAAACCACGGGGGGCGCGAACTCGGTGTACGGGATAAGCGCCGAATACGGTGATGTGAAAATCGACGGCGGTACGGTCACCGCCAGTGGATATCGCGGCATCTCCGTGGGAGGCGACATCGTCGTCAACGGCGGCGAGGTTTTTGCCCTATGCTCCGTTCCCGCCTCCTACACAACAAGCATCATGGCCCCCTGCGCCATCGCCTGCGACTACGGCACCCTGATCGTCAACGGCGGCACGGTCACCGCAAAGGGCCACCAGTACGGCATCTACGCCGTGCGCCACCCCGCATCGGGCGAAACGGGATTGGTTCCCGGCATTGCCATCAACGGCGGCAGCGTCGTAGCGGAAAGCAGGGAAAGCGAAAGCAGCGGCATCGGCATTGACGGCTGCATCATGACCGTAAAGGGAGGCTCCGTTCAGGCATCTGGAAACGGCGACAAGGCATACGGCGTGAGCGCCAACAATTCCATGGGCGAATCCGGCAACGGCTCGCTCGTGATCGAAGAGGGGGTTGCGTCTTTTATCGCCCAGGGCCCGGCCGGCGCCATCAACGCGGATACCAGCGTGAAGAACGCCGTTGTCGGCCTTGGCTATTCAGACGTTGCCGGTACCGAGGGCAAGACGTCCATTGCGGCCAACGCAGATAGCAAGGACTTGAGCGGCTACAGACGGGCCCTCTTCCCGGCCACCGCGGCTTCCGCTACGACGTCGCCTGCGGGGAAGAGCCTTCCCTACACCGGCAAGCCCCAGGAGCTGGTGACGGAGGGCGCGGTCAGCGGCGGCACCATGCTGTACTCGCTCGACGGGAAGGCGTATGCCGCCGAGCTGCCCACCGCGACGGATCCGGGCGAGTACGCGGTCTACTACAAGGTGGCCGGCGATGCAAGCCATGTCGACTCCCAGACGCAGACGGTGACCTCCACCATTGCCGAGAAGGCCTATCCCGCGCCGACCATGTCCAACAGCAAGGGTTCCGCCTTCGCCTCTCAAACGGACGAGATCACCTACACCGTGAACCAGGAAGTGCCCAGCTGGGCGACGTCCGTGCGCACGTGGGTCGACCTCGAGAGCGTCCTGCAATACATGGTGGACGTCAGCGGCGTCGCCGTGACATGCGACGGCACGGCGCTAAGCTCTGCCAAGGTATCCATCGACGGCCAGAAGCTCACGGTGGAGATAGACGATGCCACGGCCCTGCGCGGCAAGACCATACAGATTTCCTACAAGGCCAAGCTGCGCTCGGGCGCGAGGCTCGACCCCTACCTCAACGCCGACAAGAACATCGCGTCGGTGCCTTACCAGGCGCACACCTCTTTCGACGGAGAGTCAAAGGTGGTCTCGTCGCAGGTGGAGAGCGTGAAGTTCAGGGCAAGCGCCGCGAAGGGCGACTCCAACAGTGCGGGCGGGTCGAGGTCGGGCCTCCCAAAGACCGGCGACACCATGCCGTACGCGGCTCCCGCAGCCACCGCTCTCGTCGCGCTGGCCGCTGCGGTGCTCGCGCTCGCGGCTCGCAGGTGCCAGCGCGACTAGACGAAATCAATGCGGGCTATTTGCGATTGGCAACGCGGCCGAGAATCTTGTCGATCGCGAAGATCAGGTACCCGAGCACGACGAAGGCGACGATCATCGCAGCGATGAAGAGCGCGACTCCGCCGACGCCGGAGATGGCGGGGTCGAGGAAGGTGTAGGGATACCTGGTTATCCCGGCCGTGGTGCCCCCTCCCAAATCCAGGCCGAGGGGGCCCGCGCCGATCATCACGACGACGAGGTAGGCGGCCGCCAGGGATAGCCACGCGATAGGGCCCCAGGCGACCATCTTGCCCTTCTCGTCGAACAGCAGCCAGTCGAGAAGGGCCATGATTGGCACGACGTAGTGCAGGGCGACCAGGTGCCACACGAGCTGGCCGTCCTTGAACATGGCGTGAAGAGCATGAAATGCCCTATCAGCCCGGTTATGAGAAGCGAGATTTGGCCTGCGGCGCGAAGGCCTCGGCCCCGCCGCCCTTGCCTGCGACGAGCCGTATGGCGGCCACGAGGAAATACCCCCATGCGAACATGTTGGAAACGTTGGTGAACATGTGGGGGAACCCGGTGAGATAGGTGCCGGCAAGGATGCCGGCACCGTCGAGAAGCCCGTACGTGCCGACCGCGACCAGCACGAACTTCCAAAGCGCCGACGCGGCCTTATTTCGGATATGCACTAGTTACCGCTCCTTTGCCATAGCTATTTTCACGATGCTGAGTTTAGAGTACATCACTCTTGCAACAAAATGTAGTTCAACCCCATCTTTGGCAGCTCGGGGGTCAAGGTGACTGTCCTTTTTCCTCGGAAATGTTTCGCATCTGAGCCGCTACTTGCGTATGACATCTTGCTTGGAAGTGATACCTTGTAAAGCCTAAGCTCAGATTTGATTGATGGGATGTCGCGGGATGAGCATGCTATTCGCAGAAACCCTCAAAAAACTGAGGACCGAAAGAGACCTCTCGCAGAAAGAGCTCGCGAAGGGGCTCTACGTTACCCAGTCTACCGTCGCACGATGGGAAAACGGCAGCCGCCTACCGGATGCCGAGATGATATCCCTGCTCGCCCATCATCTTGGCGTAGACGCAGGCATGCTACTAAGCACTGCGGCGGAAGGCGGCGAACCGCCCACCGTCATTATGGTGGAGGACAGGGAGCTCATCCTAACCGGGGGCCTGTCCGTCCTGAAGGAGGTCATGCCCAGCGCCACAATCGTGGGTTTCGAGTGGTCCAACGATGCAATTGAGTATGCGAAGGGGAACCGGGTTTCGCTCGCCTTCTTGGACATCGAGCTCGGCGGAGAAAGCGGACTGAATCTATGCCGTGCGCTGCTCGACATAAACCAATCCACGAACGTGGTGTTCCTGACCGCCTTCGCCGATTACGCCCTTAGAGCCTGGGACACAGGCGCGAGCGGGTTCATGGTCAAGCCAATCACGCCAGACGGCGTCCGCGCGCAACTCGCGAAACTTCGGCATCCGTTCTCACCAGGAGGTCCAGCGCAATGAGTGAAGGCTGGCTTGCAATGCTACAGGCCTCCGTGATAACTGCGATGCTCCTGCTAGGTGTGGTTGGGTTCGTGCTGGCCGCCATCATGCCTGGCATGGACCGGTGGAACAAACGTTTCTTCATGGTCTTCTTCGCCGTAGTCGTGTTGGGAGTGGGCACGTCCTGTGTCGAACTAGCTGCCATCGGCGAAACTGCCGCTCACGCAACGGTAAAGATAACGGCTTTCCTGAATTCGCTGCTCCCCTCGATTTTCATGGCTATGCCGACGGTGTTCTTGCTGCACAGCTGCAACGAGCCCTACCGCACGAGCGTCCTCCTGCGGGCCGTGCTCGCTTTCTGGGCCGTGTATTTCGCATTGCTGGTAACAGCGCAGTTCACGAACACCTTCTACTATTTCACGCCTGACGGTCGGCTCTGCTACGGCTCTTGGTTCCCATTGTCACTCCTTCCCTTGGTTGTGATTCTGGTCCTGAATCTGATAGGCGTCATTCGCAGGCGAGACAAGCTGTCCGACAAGCGCTTTTACGCTTTCATCGCCTTTTTCGCGCCGCTTGCGGCCGCCACGCTCGTTCATGCGTACGTCGGGTTCTATGCGGTCGTCTCCCTGGCCCTGGCCATATCGGCGCTTTCGATGTTCGCCATCATCGTGCTCGACCAAATCGATCAGTACATGCGCTTGCAGCAAGAGGCCGCGCATCAACGCACCCGCATCGCGATGCTGCAGATGCGGCCACATTTCATCCACAACGCCATGACGAGCATCTACCACCTCTGCGACCAGGACCCCAAAGCCGCCCAGCAGGTCACGATGGATTTCAACACCTACCTGCGCAAGAACTTCAAGGCCATCGTCAGCGACGCTCCGATTCCCTTTTCGGAGGAGCTGGAGCACACGCGCGCGTACCTTGCCGTGGAGCAGGCGCAGTTCGCAAGCAAGCTCGTCATCGAGTACGACACTCCGCACACCCATTTCCACATGCCGCCGCTGACCCTGCAGCCCCTTGCTGAAAACGCCGTCAAACACGGCATGAGCCCCCAGACGGTCCCGCTGCGCGTTACCATCCGGACGCGGAAGACAGAGTCTGGCAGCGAGGTGGTCGTGGAGGACAACGGGCCCGGATTCGACCCCGCCGCCGACGACGACCCGCATACCACCTTGGCGAACATCCGACAGCGCCTTGCAGTGATGTGCGACGGCACGATGGAAATAGCCCCCCGTGAAGGAGGCGGGACCGTGGTGAAGGTGACGATACCCCAACGCCGCCAGTAAAGGTGGATACCATCGTAGGACAGACGCCTGCTCCTGCTCCACCGTGCCCCTGCGCCACCCTTCGCTGGCCAGGGTGGGATGAATTCGTGGCCGCCACGGCGCGGCGACGTGGTCCAAGCGTGCTGTTGTCCGAGCTCTTCCTGGGCTTGTGGCTCGTCCCCCTGCCTCAAGGGGATAAGTTCGAAATGATTGCTTGGGGAATCCCAGGGGGATGACAATCTGGAATATCCCTTCCCATCAGCTGCGGGAAGCGCAAAAATCAAACTGGGCGTGCATTGGCGCTGACGGTCGGTACTAGCATGTGGCGTCGTGCCATGCCATCGTCGACATGGACTGTCAAGGCAAGTCGAAAGGAGACCCCCGGATGGAAAGGCACGCAGATACGCTCGTCATCGGCAACATCATCACCATGGACGAGAACAAGCCGCGAGCGCGCGCTGTCGCCGCGGCGCAAGGCAAGATCGTGTACGTGGGCGGCGAGGAGACGGCGCGGAGCCTGTGCGCCGACGACGCCACGGTTCTGGACTACGGCGACAACTACGTCTACCCCGGCTTCCTGGAGGCGCACTGCCACCCGGGCGGCGCCGGTGCGCGCGCCATCGGGCAGGCCAACCTGCTGCCCGGCAAGAGCATCGACGAGTACGTGCAGATTACGGCGGATTACATAGCCGCCAACCCCGGCCTGGAGCTTTACACCGGGGCCAACTGGATGGAGCGCGACCGCATGCCCGACGCGCGCGACCTCGATGCGGTCTGCCCGGACGTGCCCGTGGTGCTGCAGACGGGCGACGGCCACTCCATGTGGCTTAACACGGCCGCGCTCGAGCATTTCGGCATCGACCAGGCGTGCGCCGAGAAGTGGGGCCCTGCGGTGGTCAGGGTTCGCGAGGACGGCACGCCGACCGGCTACATCTCGGAGGGGCCGGTCTTCGACATCATGAAGGCGATCACCTACACGCGCGAGCAGATGAAGGACTTCCTGCTGTGGTTCCAGGACTTCATGTTCTCCATGGGCTTCACGGGCGCCTACGACGCGGGCTTCGAGGTCTTCAGCGCAGAGGAGCTGCCGGCGTTCGCCGAGCTCGATGCAGAGGGGAAGCTGAAGATACAGATCGCTGGCGGCATGATGACGGCAGACAACTCCGACACGCCCGAGGATGACGCCGAGCGCATCGCACAGACGGCCGCGAGGCTGAACAGCGACCACCTGCGCATCATCGGCGCCAAAGGGTTCAGCGACGGCGTGGTGGAGGCCCACACTGCCTGGCTGAAAGACGAGTATACCGACCAGGCCGGCTACACGGGCGTTAAGCGCTGGTCCGACCACGAAAAGATGGTGCGGCTCCTAAAGGCGCTTGACGCGCATGGCATGAACATACACGTGCACACGATCGGCGATGCCGCATCGGGATTCATGATTGACGCGATCGAGGAGGCCCAGGCGGCCACCGGCAACTACGACATGCGCAACGCGCTCGCGCACCTGCATGTCGTCGAGCCGGCCGACCGCGCGCGCATCGCCGACAACAACATTATGGCGACCGTGGGCCTCATGTGGGCGAATGCCTCCGGCATCAGCTACCAACAGGAAGTCAAGTACCTGGGCGCTGATCGAGTGAAGAACACCTATCCGGGCCAGTCGATCATCGACCTCGGCGGCATGGTGACGAACCATTCCGATTACCCGGTCTCGCCGATGGTCGGCGTGCCGATCGGCATCTACATGTCGGTAATGCGCACCGCGCCCACGTTCCCTGAGGACTCCCGCCGCAATTTCGAGGGCGAGGGTATGTCGCGCATGGACGCCCTGCGCGGCATGACCACCAACGTGGCCTACATGTGGCATGCAGAGGACCGCATGGGATCGCTTTCCATCGGCAAGCTGGCCAACATGGCCGTGTTCGACAAGGACTTCCTCGAAGACGACATCGAAGAGATCGCATGGGCGCATTGCCTCGCTACGATCGTGGATGGCGAGCAGGTTTACGAAATCGGCTCTGACGGCCCGGTCGGCCCGACCATAGAGGAGATGCTCGGCACCGAGTAGGCTCGTTCCCGTCTCGACGCTATCGTGCGACGGCCAAGATGCTTCTAACCCACTAGAGGAAGGCAGCATCACGAGCCTCTTAGAAGTGAGTGTTGCCCATATGAAGATGCTGGTGAGCGGGAAGAGCGTTCAGCTCACCCTTCAACCAATGTCGAAAAAGGAGCTAGCGTGAAAGCTGACAAGATTATCAAGAACGCGAAAATCTACACGGCGAACAAAGAATATCCGCTGGCAAGCGCCCTGGCCGTGAAAGACGGCAAGTTCGCCTACGTGGGCGACGAGGCGGGCCTCGCGGACTTCGAGGGCGAGGTCGAGGACCTCGGCGGGAAGTTCGTCATGCCCGGCATCATCGACAGCCACGTGCACGTGACCACGAGCGTCGGCTTCGAGTAC
>JAGAWD010000081.1 GCA_017941585.1 Olsenella sp.
CGAGGCGGGCGTCGCTCGCGGCATCCGTCGCTCAGGCGTGCCGCGCGAGCAGATCTTCGTCTCCACCAAGCTCTGGCCCTCCGGCTATACCCGCGCTGCAGAGCACATCGACAAGACGCTCGCCCGCATGGGCCTCGACTACATCGACATGCTCATCCTGCATCAGCCCTGCGGTGACTACCTGGCCGCCTGGAGGGCCATGGAGGAGGCATACAAGGCCGGCAAGGTCCGTGCGCTCGGCCTCTCCAACTTCCCCGAGGAGAAGATCCAGGAGGTCATCGACGCCGCCGAGGTCAAGCCCCAGCTTGTGACCGTCGAGAACCACCCCTACCATCCCAACGACGCCCTGCGTGAGTACCTCAGCGCCTACGGCATCGTGATCGAGGCGTGGTACCCGCTCGGCCATGGCGATGCGAGCCTGCGCGAGGAGCCCATCTTCGCCCGGCTCGCCGAGAAGTACGGCAAGAGCCCGGTGCAGGTCATCCTGCGCTGGCACGTCCAGAAGGGCAACTCCATCATCCCTGGTTCCAAGAGCCCGGCACACCTGGCCGACAACCTGGACATCTTCGACTTCGAGCTGACCGACGACGAGATGGCCGAGATCGCAAAGCTGGCCACCCCCGGCAAGACCTACTACACCGCCGACGAGTCCGTGTACGAGAAGTACCTCTCCATCCCCGACGACTTCGATATACAGGAGAACAAGTGCCAGGAGGAGCTGAAGGCCGAGATCCTCGCCGCCTCCGACGAGTACTGGAAGGCCCAGTTCGACCTCGACGTCGAGCAGCTCCGCAAGGTCTGCGACCCGAAGGCCCCCTTCGTCCATATGGGCATCACCATGGACCGCGGCGCCGAGGAGGAGGCCATCGCGCAGAGACACATCGTCACCGTCAAGCGCGACGACAAGCACGTGGACGTGCGCGTGATCGACGACGAGATCGCCATCGTCCTCCGCCAGCTCGAGCTCGTCGCGCTGGTGGGCGGCAACGAGGCTGTCAACCCCTTCGTGGCCACCGAGACCTACCACAGACAGGCTGACGGCGGCTGGAAGCTCATCAGCTTCGTGTATACGCACATCATTCCCGAGGGCTATCGCTTCGACTTCAGGGCGTAACTCGTCATCGTGCAGGAGACCAATAACCCAACATCCGTTGCATTGAACTGTCTCCCTTTTTTCGGGCCAAGAGATGGGAGGCAGTTCATCCACGCAGAAAGTGAGCCCCTCCCCGAAGGCTTCCCTTGCAGCCGTGAGGTCATGAAGACCGACACGAGCGGAGCCTGCAGAGTCTTTGGCCAGTTCAGTGTGATCGTGTAGGAGAAGGGTGCCGTGCTCGCCCTTACGTGCGACAGCGAGACCCCGCACGAGACGTTCAAGGCTTTCTGGGAGACGGTGTATTCGACGCTGTGGGTCTTGTATGCATTGCGGAAAAACGGGGGACGGAACGCTAACCCGCCCCCCGTTTCTCTTGAAATACGCTGGTATTAATAGTGCGGGGTCAACCAGACTCTCGTTTGTCCCGTTCGCGTGGAGTTGGTTCGTTCGCCAGTTTGGTGGACTGGGATGCTGTAGATGGAGTTATGTGTCCTACTCCG
>JAGAWD010000082.1 GCA_017941585.1 Olsenella sp.
CCGTCGACAATCTGCTGCATGGTGGTGTGCCTTTCGTCGGAATCGTCGCTCTGGAAAGCGCTGCTCTGGAAAGCGCTGCTCTGGAAAGCAGCGCTCGGGAAGGCGTCACTTCAGACGACGCCGCCCTGGAAATCATTGCTCTAGATAACATAGCGCATTGGGCGCGCGAAGTTGGGCGCAAAAGGGGAGATACGGCGTGACCGCGCGCCGTTCAATGGCGCCGCCCGCGCACCGCGCACCACCCGTGCGCCGCCCGCGCGCCCGGACGTCCGCCTGCTATGCGCCGCGCACTACCATGCCCGTGTGGAGCGGGACGTCGAACACGTCGACGTAGAGGGAGCACTTGCAGAGGAAGAGGAAGTATATGTTCCGACCGCGCCCCGAGAGCGTCTCGTAGTTCGCGAGGCCCTTGGAGATGACGAGGTCGGAGTCGCGAAGGGCGGCTTTCGTCTGGTCGTTCACGCGGCCCGGGCAGGTGCCGGCGACGTCGCTCCCGTTGTCGATGACGGTGGTGACGTCCGTCAGTCCGACCTCGGTCGCGTCCTCGATGGTCGCGTCGTTTCCGGCGGGGCCGCCGCGGACGATGGCGGTGACGCTCGCCTCGGGGTTCGTGCGCGCGATCTGGGTGATGAGGAGCTTGTCGAGAACCACCTCGCCGCAGTTGTCGGTGAGGTAGGCGATCCTGTGCGCACTGGCGATGCGCGCCTCGAGGTCCGCGAGGGCACGCTCGTCGAGCTCCATGTGGCCTGCGTCATCCACGAGCTGGAGGAGCTTCTCCTCGCTGACGTCGCCCGTGGGGCCAAAGTCGATGAAGTTGCCGGCGAGCGCGCAGCGCACGGCCATGGCCAGGGGGCCAGCGGCATCGGCGATGCGACGGGCGATCTTCTCCTCCAGGCCGAGCACGAGCTGGTTGAAGTGGTGCTTTATGTCCGTGAAGTCGCGCTCGATGCCGAAGGTGTCGCGAACGAGCGCGTTCAGCTCGTGGCTGATCTCGGGTGCCGTCATGTCGATCGAGCGCTCGGCCACGGTGCGAAGGACGCTTCTCTGGTAGTCGGCCCGCGCGTCCCACGCCGTCCCGGGCGGGCAGGCGTCGAGGTAGCGGTCGAGCACGCAGCGCATGCAGCGTGGGCTGAGCGATGGCGAGGTTATCTCCTCGATGGGCATGGCTTCTCCTGTGGTCACGCGTCTCGGACGTGCCCATGGTAGCGTATCCCTGGGCCAGTTCCCGATCGGTGATTCTGCGTGCGGCGTTCCCTCGAATACACGCGGGCTCTCTTCCGGACCTTGGCGGGTCCAAGTTTTCGTTCGCATTCCCCGATTGGCAGGGGCGGCGGAGCGCAAAAGTGGCTCGAGTGGACCGACTGGGGCGGCGGAGCGCAAAAGTGGCTCGAGTGGACGACTGGCCGGGGCGCTGGAGCGCAAAAGTGGCTCGAGTGGACGAATGGGAGCGCAAAAGTGGTTCGAGTGGACGACTTGCGAATCCACTCGACGCTGATTTGCGCTCCAAGGAATCCACTCGAGGCCAATTTGCGCTCCGGGGCGGCCGGGGCGAATCCACTCGACGCTGATTTGCGCTCCAAGTTGGCCGAGGCTAATCCACTCGACGCCGATTTGCGCCGGATGCCTCGCCAGGCAGACCACCATAAATGCAGGAAGGCCAAAGCCCCGCTCGGGGAGATGAGCTCTCGCCTTCCACGCGCTCGCAAGCTCGTCAGCCGATGGTTTCGAGGAGGGCAGCGCCTCTTCTCAGGACCCTTCTGTCGCCCTCCCAACGCCCCTCTTTCCACATTGCCTTCGTCCCTCCCAATGCTTCTGTCAGTATTTGCATGCGTGTTTCAGGAATGCTATTAGGCACTTCTCCCACGGGGAATCTAGTCTTCTCGGTAAGGGGGAAGCATGCGCTGCGCCGCATGCCTTCGAATCCAATCGAAAGGAGCACGCCATGGGAGAGGACCTGAAGATCACGACGCTGCACGATACGGTGCTGAGGTGCCGCCTCGTCTTCTTCGACATCGTTCACGAGCTGCCCTACGAGGGACCCTGCCGCTTTGGCAAGGGGCCCGAGCTCGAGCGCGAGTTCGACGAGATGATCAACAACGAGGCCTTCAAGGGCATTCAGATGGGCATCGGCTACAACCTGCCCGAGGGCGTCGAGATGCTCGAGCCCAAGCGCTACGTGAACCACACCGAGAACTGGCGCATCTCGGAGGAGGAGATGAAGAAGCTCTGCGTCGGCTCCGAGGACACCGACGTCTACTTCGTCTCCACCACGGGCCGCACTGGCGAGATGATCGTCGAGTTCGCGCAGATGGTGAAGAAGCCCGTCATCTTCATCGGCAACGACTACGGCGCGACGATCAACACCTCCGCCATGCTCGCAAAGGGCATCGAGACGTACTCCATGCTGAGCTGGGGGCAGTTCAAGAAGCAGCTCCGCGTCCTGCGCGCCCGCAAGGCCCTGGCCGAGACGCGCGTGCTCTGCGTCTCCAGGTTCGGCCACGACTACTCGCTGCACGATGCGAACGACTCCTTCGTCAGCCTCGACCACGTGACCGAGGTGCTCGGGACGAAGTTCCGCTTCGCCAACCTCCACGAGGTGATCGACCAGATCCAGGAGATCGACCCGACGACCAACTACACGACGCCCGGGCGCCATCAGGAGAACATCAACGCCGACGACATGAAGGTCGTCGACGAGGTCATCGACGACCTCACGCAGAACGCGGACCCCTGCGCCATGGAGCGCGAGAACATGGTCCCGTCCGTGAAGATGTACCGCCTCGTGCAGAAGCTGCTCGCCGTCAACGAGTGCAACGCCTTCACGGCGAACTGCCCGGACGCCTGCTCGACGTGCCGCATCAACAAGGAGCGCTTCACCTTCTGCATCACGCACTCCCTCAACAACGAGAAGGGCGTTCCCTCCGCGTGCGAGTACGACATCTCCGCCGTCGTCTCGAAGGCCGCCCTGCAGGCGATCTCGGACAAGCCCTCCTACATGGGCAACACCGCGGTGCTGACCCTGCCCGACGGCACGCTCACCGAGGACGGCTACGTCCAGCACTTCTCGAAGGACCACGTCGGCCCCGAGAAGTGGGATGCCCTGCGCGGCCAGCCGAACATGGTCATGACCCAGCACTCCGTCGGCAACCGCAAGATGGCCGGCTTCGACGAGGAGGGCGCGCGCTTCTCCATCCGTCCCTTCGCCTTCAGCGGGTTCGGCGTGACCATGAGGAGGGACTTCGACAAGGACGCCGGCCAGGTCGTCACCATGTGCCGCTTCAGCCCGAACTGCGACAAGCTCCTCGTCTCGCGCGGCACCATCACCGCCGGCTTCGGCTATGACATGGACAACTGCAGCCACGGCGTACTCTTCAGCGTCGCGAACACGCAGGACTTCTACAACGCCCAGATCCAGGTGGGCAACCACGTGCCCCTCGTGTACGGCGACTACTACGACGAGATGTGCGAGCTCGGCAGGATCCTCGGCCTCGAGGTTCTGGCCTGCTAGACGGGAATCGGAGCGCCCACCATGCTGGACAAGACGGGCATCATAAGGCGGCTTGCCCACGCTGACGCCAAGGCGACGTCCGAGCTTGAGCGCTGGAGGGGTCTGGCTGACCCGGACCCCTCCGCGTTTGCCGAGAGCATCCGACGCTACGTGCTCTGCAAGTTCCTTCTCGACGACGAGGACCCGGTTCCCGAGACGCACGACCTGCGGGAGCTGTCGATGCTCAGCGTCGAGAAGGCGGGCAGGCTCAACCCCAACGAGGCGACCCTGCTCGACGTGTCTAGGCACTGCGGCTCCACGAGCTCGCACATGACGAAGAAGGTGCTGCTGCTCATGGCGCTCGCGAAGCACTTCGACATCTCGTACGCGCCGTATGACACCGCCGACATCGAAACGACCGACGAGCTGGCGCGCATCGTAGGCGAGAAGGTGGCGGAGAAGGCGGCCGAGACTGCCGCGGAGAAGGCGGCCGAGACTGCCGCGGAGACGAGAGGGGATAAGACGGCCGATGCTTGAGGAACGCCTTCGGGAGATACGGGACGAGCTGAACTCCTTTGACGACGACTTCCTCAAGTACTCGTTTCTGGTGGAGCTCTCGGCCTACGTTCCCGCAGACCAGCCGGACCTCATGAGGGACGAGCACCTGCACCGCGGCTGTCAGTCGAGGGTCTGGGTGCGTTTCACGGCCGAGGACGGCGCGTTCTTCATGCGGGCGACCTCGGACACCCTCATCATCCGCGGCGTCCTCTACGTCATGTCGGAGCTCTTCAACGGCGTTCCGGTGCGCGAGATAGCGGAAACGGACCTCGACTTCCTCGAGGCATGCGGCATCGCGGAGCACTTCTCGGACGCGCGCGCCACGGGGATACAGTCGATCGCGGACGCGGTGCTCACCTACTGTCGTCGTCAAGCAGGAACGGGCGAAGCAGGCTGATCACCCTTGGCTCGTTGACCTTCCTCCAGGCGAAGGCGAAGGGCTGGGGCGCGAGCTCGCGCACGCGGAAGCAGGAGATGTTGGGGCTGAAGCAGATGTAGTTGAACGGGTTGATGAGGATGGCGCCCTCGCCCATCTCCACCAGCTGGATCTGCTCGCTAAGGCTCTCTGCCAGGATGACGTGCGGGTCGATGCCGGCCTCCGAGAAGAGCCCCTCGAGCATCCCCGCGATGGGGCGATCGCCCCGCTCGGCGACGGAGACGAAGGTGAGGTCGCTGAACTCCGCAAGGGAGTAGGTGCGGTCCTCGGCCTTCGGCACGAGCCTCTTCGGTGCGGCGAGGACCGACTCGATCTGGGCGTGCGGCGCTATCGTCAGGTCGCCTCTGTCCCGAAACTCCCACTCGGGCATGCAGACGAGGTCGACCTCGGAGTCCTCCAGGGACTTCATGAGCTGGCGATACGTGTCCCGGCGGACCGACACCGTGACGTTGGGGTACTCGAGCCTGAAGCGGGAGAGCTTGTCCTCGAGGGTGCTGTCGATGAGCTGTCCCTCCAGAAGGCCCATGGTCAGGCGCAGGGCGTCCGTGTGCTCGAGGCGGCGCGCCTTGTCCGCGGCCTCCTCGATTATGCCGTGTGCCTCGAGAAACGCCTCGTACATCACCTTGCCGGACTTGGTGAGGTTTACGCCGTTGAAGGAGTTGCGGGAGAAGAGCGTCACCCCGAGCTCCTTCTCGAGCTGAGAGATGTATCGGCTGAAGGAGGGCTGGGAGATGTACAGGCGCTTTGCCGCCTTTGAGAAGGAGTTGCTCAGCGCGGCTTCCAGAAAACAGCTAATTTGTTGGGTGTTCATGTAAGACCATCTCATGCGCTCGATCGTTTGTGCAGACGCTTGCATTGTAGATTGACGCGCGCCCTGCGATGGAGAGGAGTCGCTCGTGACGGGTGAATGGCGTAAGGACTTTCCCATACTGTCGAGCAAGGTCTATGGCCATGACCTGGTCTATCTGGACAGTGCCGCGACCAGCCAGATGCCCCGGCAGGTCATCGAGCGCCTCACGGCATACTATGAGGGCGAGCACGCGAACATACACCGGGGGATCCACCACCTGAGCGAGGAGGCCACGGGTGCGGTGGAGCGGGCCAGGGCAAGGGTCGCCGCCTTCGTCGGTGCGGAGCACGCGGACGAGGTCGTCTTCACGAGCGGCGCCACGGACAGCCTCAACATGGCTGCGTTCGGCATGGCCGGCAGCCTCCCGGCGGGCAGCGCCGTCGTCGTCACCGACCTCGAGCACCACTCCAACTTCGTCCCCTGGCAGCAGGCGTGCGAGCGGGAGGGGCTGGAGTTTCTCGTGTGCCCCTCTTCCGACGGGGAGCTCGACCTGGACGCGCTGGAGGGGCTGCTTCGCGCCCACGAGGTCAGGGTCGTGGCGGTCACGCAGGTGTCCAACGCCGTCGGCACCCTCACGCCGCTCGAGAGGATCGCGGGCATGGCCCACGACCACGGCGCCGTCGTGGTGGTGGACGGCGCGCAGGGGATCCTGCACGAGGGGGTCGACGTGACCGCGGCGGACGTCGACTTCTACGCGTTCTCGGGACACAAGATGTGCGCGCCGACCGGCATCGGGGTGCTCTACGGAAAGCGTCGCCTCCTGGAGCGACTGCGTCCGGCGCGGTTTGGCGGGGGCATGGTGGACGTGGTGACGCCGCGGGAGACGACGCTGGGCACGCTGCCCCTCCGCCTCGAGGCAGGTACGCCCAACATTGCCGGCATCATCGGCCTCGACGCTGCCATCGAGTACCTCGAGGGCCATGACCTCGGGGCCATGCGGAGGCACGAGCGCGAGCTGCTTGCCTACGCCACGGAGAGGCTCTCCTCGGTGGAGGGGGTCGAGATCCTCGGCCATCCCCGGCGCCGGTGCGGGCTCGTGTCGTTCAACCTCGCCGGCATGCACGCCTTCGACGTGGCCTTCATGCTCGACAAGCTGGGCGTGGCCGTTCGCTCTGGCCACCACTGCGCGCAGCCCGCGCTCAGGAGCCTGGGCGTGGAGTCATCCGTCCGCGCCTCGATCGCCTTCTACAACCAGAGGGACGACATCGACAGGCTGTGCCAGGGGCTCGAACGCCTGGGTGCGCTCCGTCGCTAGGGGCGTCCGCGCTGCGTCCGGGCCACGGTGCCCGGTGCAAGGCGTCCGCACGGACGTCCTGCGCACAGCGACGCCCGAGTGGGGCGGGCCGATGGCCGCACCCCGCTCGGGCGCTACCTGTTTCGAAGCGGCTATGTTGGGGCTATGCGGCAGGGGCGAGCTCTCCCTGCTCGGGGAAGTCAACGGCCAGCTGGTCGTAGGCCGCCGCGGTGTCCGAGAGGCGCTTCTGCACGTCGGCGAGGGGGAAGAGTCCGTCGGCGTTTCTCGAGAGCCCCTTGAAATCGAGATCGTGCGAGGCGGGTGCCTTCTCGAGCGAGAGCAGGTCGAGGTTGCGCACCTGCTCGGTCGTCGCGTACGCGTAGCGGATGTTGCAGTACTTCTCGCCCGCGGCGTTCTCCCACACCTCGAAGAGGATCTTGCCGCCGATGGGGGTCTTGGTCTCGATCGTGTCGGGCAGCTCGTAGTCCGTCACGCCAAGCTACGACCGGCTCGTAAGGAGAGGGTTTCTCGCCCTCACGGCGCTCAAGGGGGAGGACACCATGTCGAGCGTCGCGATCTCGATCAGGGGGAAGGTGCGTGAGCTGGGGCACGAGAAGATTCCCGGGCTGTTCGAGAAGAACCCCTACATGCGCCGGATCTACCCGACGGAGGAATCCGCGCGAGTATTGACCGCCTTCCAGATCTACGAGGGGTCCGGCGAGTGGTTTGACCTTTCGAGGCGACCGATCGAGCGCGCCTCCTATTTCCTTCGGGGGAGTGGCGAAGGAGGCGGAGGGATGCTCCATTACCGAGGGATGCGTCGGGTGCGGAAGCTGCGTTAAGGCCTGTCCGCGGTCTCGCCTGCTACGGTGACGGGTCCGAGCGGGTACCGCTCGGCCGTCCTTTTTCCGCCCTTGAGCCTAGGGCGGTCTGATTAATCAGACTAAATCCGCGTGCGTGAGCCGGGGGCCGCGCGAGCTTGAATACGATAGCCTCGCTTTCCTATCGCCTTTCTTTCCGAAGGCGGTGGAACCCTGCCAAAACGCGGCAAAAGCGGAGGTGCCGGAACATGAGGCTCACGAAGAGGTTGGTCGTACTGCTCGCATGCGTCGCGCTGGCCATTGGCGTCGCGCCGGCCTTCACTCCTGCCTTCACGACGGCGGAGGCGGCCTGCGGCGCGTCCGCCACGTACGACGTCGCCGTGTCCGCCAGCCCCGAGGAGGGCGGCGCCGTCTCGGGCGGCGGGACCTACGAGGAGGGGACCACCGTCACC
>JAGAWD010000010.1 GCA_017941585.1 Olsenella sp.
CCGACGCTATGGCACCATCCCGCCCGATTTGCGTGATGGTTTGTGCCATGGCGTCGGATTCCTGAGATTGGAGGGCCGGTTTCTGCCATCCCGTCGGATTTGCGAGATGGTTTGTGCCACGGCGTCCGATTTGCGAGATGGCCTGTGCCACGGAGTCGGATTTGCGAGATGGCCTGTGCCATGGCGTCGGATTTGCGAGATGGTTTGTGCCATGGCGTCCGATTTGCGAGATGGTTTGTGCCGTGGCGTCAGATTTGCGAGATGGGCGTGCCACTGCCATACCACCCGATTTGCGTGATGGGAGTACCTGACGCCTTCACTCACTCGGCGTCATCTTGGACCGGCGCACCTGGCAGGTCGGGCATGACGGCACTCCTCTTCCCGTCCGAGCCCTCCTTCGCCCGCGGATGCGCCTCGAGGTAGACCATGCGCACGTGAGTGCGGTCAATATGGGTATAGAGCTGGGTTGTCGAGATGCTCGAGTGTCCCAGGAGCTCCTGTACAGTCCTCAGGTCCATCCCGCCCTCAAGCAGATGCGTCGCATAGGTGTGGCGAAGCGTGTGGGGGTGAAGCCCCTCGATTCCCACGATAGCCCCATAGGTTTCCACTATCTTGTGTATCGCCTGGCGTGTCATCCGACCACCATGCCTGTTGAGGAAGACCGCGGAGTTTTCCCTGCCGGGTCGGGCGAGAACCGGTCTCCACTCGCTAACGTACTCTTCGAGCGAGCGCGCTGCCGTGCCCAAGAGCGGAACGACCCTTTCCTTCATGCCCTTGCCCATCACACGCACGAGCTCCTCATCATGCAGCAGGTCCCTCAAATCTAGCCCACAGAGCTCCGAGACACGCAGGCCGCAGCCGTAAAGAACCTCGACAATAGCCTTGTCTCGATGAAATGCCGCCTGGGGGGACGAGTCGAACGCCCCATTTTTGAGCGCGCGCGCCCTCGGTTCGAGATTCGGGGCAAACGGTTCGTCAAGCAGCCTGAATACGTCCTCATGAGAGAGAACGTCGGGAAGGTGCTCGGGTCGCTTGGGTGGAGTGAGGTCGGCCGTGGGGTGATTCTCACATATCTGCTCGACGACCATAAACTTGTGAAATCCCCTGATGGCCGAGGTGGCACGTTTTATGGATGATGGCGCAAGCCCCTCGACGGCAAGCTGAGAAAGATGCTCCTCAACAACGGCACGCGTCACGTCAGATGGCCGCTCAATCCCTCGGTCTTCAAGAAAAGCCAGGTAGCGTCTGAGGTCGCGCCCGTAGGACGCGACGGTGTTCTCGGAACATCCCTTCTCAACGGCAAGGGCGCCGAGATACTCCTCGCAAGCCTGTTCCAAGTTCATGGGTGCCCCACTCGATCGGATGCTCTTCTGGCATGCTCTTCTGGCGCTGAGCGAATCTCTAACAGGGCGGCCGACCACCCCAACTGCAAAGCGAAAGGCTATTGTCCCCGAGCGCTGGCAAGCATCTCGCGCGCGTGCTCGAGAGACGCCTGCGTCTGGTCACCCGAGAGCATGCGCGCTATCTCTCTTACGCGAGCGTCGCCTTCTATCGGCTCGATGGTGGTTTCCGGAAGTTCCTCCCCCTCCTTCGAGACGAGGTAGTGCTTCTCGGCCATAACGGCGACCTGAGCAAGGTGAGTTACGACAATCACCTGATGACTCTTTGCGAGTCGAGCAAGCACTTGGGCGAGAGACACTGCCGTCGCACCGCCTACGCCCGCGTCAACCTCGTCGAACACAAGAGTTTCCGTGCCGTCAGCCTCGCCCAGCACCACCTTGCACGCAAGCATGACGCGCGACACCTCGCCTCCCGATGCGATGCGCCTGAGCGGACGTGCGGTCAGGCCGGCGGCGGGGCGATACATCAGCTCTACCCTGCTTGGGCCCTGCGTCGTCCACTGCGAACGGTCGAGGCGCTCGAGAGCCACCTCGATCTCAGCGGAGCCCATCTCCAGGAAGGCCATCTGCTCGGTGATGGCAAGGGCAAGACGAGGGGCCACGGCTCCCCGAGCCGAGTCAAGCGCGTCGGCAGCCGCACGAAGGGTACGCTCCGCCTCGTCTGCCGCAGCGCTGGCCTTGCGCACGAGCGCATCACCGTCCTGGGCGGCGGCAACGAGTTCGGCAGCGGATGCGCGGCGGTCAAATACGTCCTGCATGCGAGGGCCATAGGATCTGAGCAGGCCGTTCAATGCGCCCATGCGCTCCTGCATCTCGCTCAGCCGCTCTGGGTCAAACTCCATGGAGTCGGCGCAGCGCCTCAACTCCGAGGCGACGTCCTCTATGTCGATAAGCGAGCTCTCTAGCGCCGAGGCAAACTGCCCGAGCCTCTCGTCGTACGAGGAAACGCCCCTTAGCTCCGAGATTATCGACGACAGCGAGTCACTCACGCCCTCGTCTCCGGAAAGCCCCTCGTGCGCCGCGAGCCCGGTGCGCATCAACATCTCCGCATGCTCCGCCTTCGGTAGGGTGCCCTCAAGCTCCTCGAGCTCGCCCTCCCGCGGCGAGACCTCGTCTATGCGCCTGAGGACGAACGTCTCCTCCTCGACGCGCTCGTCGGCCACCCGACTAACCTCGCGCACGCGCTCCAGCTCCCTGGCGGCCTCGTTGGCCCTACGCAGGGCCTCCCGGTACGACCTCAGGGCATCCCCCACCTCGTCGCCAGCCCAATTGTCGAGCAGCTCCACATGGGAGGATACCTGCAGCAGACGCTGGTGCTCGTGCTGCCCGCACAGGTCGATAGTGGAGCCAGGTCCTTCCGCCACCTCGCGGACGGAGGACATATGACCGTCCATCTCCACGCGCCCACGCCCGCTCGACTCGACGCGGCGCCGGACCACCGTCCCCTCGGGGTCGCAGCCGGCACCGAAGAACCTTCCCTCCACAACGAGGGAATCGGCGCCTTCGCGGACTGCCGTAGCATCAGCGCGCTCCCCCATTAGCAGCTTGATGGACGAGAGCAACGCAGACTTTCCGGTACCCGTCTCGCCCGTGAGGACCGTCAGACCCGCAGAGGGCTGAATCGAAGCGTCGCGGATGAGCGCGACGTTCTGCACGTGAAGCTCGTCAATCATGGGACGTCACTCGCCCACCCTGCCGTAGAAGACGCGCGAGACGGACTCATAGAAGCTTTGTGCGCTCTTGTCGAGAAGGATGAGATCGCCGGGACCGCGACGAACGGTCGCACGCGTCGCGGTGAGACCTTCCCCTATGATCTGCCCATCCGCAAAGAACAGCCTCTCCGACTTCCGCTCGGGATTAATCGCAATCTCGACCACGTCGGAAGGAGAGGTGAGAAAGGCGCGCGCCTGGATCGTGTGCGGCGCCACGGGCACGCACACCATACCGCAGTAGTCCGGGGATACGATGGGGCCACCGGCAGAGAGGGCGTATCCGGTGGAGCCAGTAGCCGTGGAGACGACAAAGCCGTCAGCGCGCAAGCGATCGACATGATGGCCCGACACGGACACGTCGAAGACGGTCATGTCGCCCTTGGCGCCATGAGTAAGAGAGAGGTCGTTCAGGGCGAACCTACGCTCAACGTGAGGGCTGCCCTCGCCATCCTCGAACTCGACCTCTATGTCGAGCGTGGCGCGGTGCGAGGCGTGCATCTCCCCAGCAAGAGCGCTGGAGACGATTTGCATGAGGTCCTCGGGCCCTCCGCTCGTCAGGAAGCCAAGGTGACCGTACGAAATCCCCACCACGGGAATCTCCGAATAGCCGACGATCTTCGCCGCGCGCAGCAGGGTTCCGTCCCCGCCAAAGGAAACGACCAGGCCCACGCCCTCTATGTCAACTTGCCGGTCCGGAAAGAGCTTCTTGTCGTGAGCCCATTGAACCTCGATGCCCTCACCTTCAAGCCAGTCTGCCAGTGTGCTGGCTCCCTCCACTGCCTCGAGACGCGAATAGTTGGGGACGAGAAGGACCTTCACGTGCATCACTCCCTGAGTAGGTTACATGGCTAGTTGAGTGTAACACCGGCGCGGGCTCGACCCTAATGCGGACTCGATGCGAACAGAAAAGTTTTCGCGCAGAGATGGACAAGTCAGTGACGAGGAACGAGGGCGGTTTCGTCGCGAAAGACGACCGCCGACAAGTCGAGCGGATCCGTCTTTTTCGCACCGCGTATACCCAGGAGAAGAAACTCCCGGTTGCCCTTGTGCCCGGATATGGGACTGGGGCACGCCCCAACAGGCGTCAGCCCAAACGCGTCAAACGCGCGCGCGACCTTTTCCAACGCGGCGAGCTGCACCGAGGGGTCTCGGACGATCCCTCCCTCACCCACGTCGGACCTCTCGGCCTCGAACTGCGGCTTTACAAGGACGAGGAACGACCCTCCCTCTCTGAGGAGCTCGCATACGGCAGGCAGCACCGTCTCGACAGAGGTGAAGGAAACGTCGCACACGGCAAGGTCGATGCTTGCCCTGTTCTCATCCAACGGCAGGTCGACAATATTGGTCCTCTCCCGCAGGTCTACGCGGGGGTCCTCGCGTAGCGCCCAATCGAACTGCGCGTATCCCACATCGACCGCGAGAACCGATTGCGCGCCATGCTTAAGCAGGCAGTCCGTAAAGCCACCCGTCGAACATCCCACGTCAAGACAGGCAAGGCCCGTAGGATCCACACCGAAGGCCTCGAGTCCTCGCTCGAGTTTGAGCCCACCGCGTCCCACATACGGAGAGTGACCGCGTACATGGAGAAACAGCCCCTCGGGAACCTGCTCGCCTGGTGACGTGAGACGCCTGTCGGTGGTCGACACCTCCCCCGCCAGCACCGCACGCATCGCCTCGTCGCGAGAGGAAAAAAGCCCGCGCGCAACGAGCTCCTCATCCAACCGGCGCTTCCTTGTCTTGGCCACCTCAGGCATCCTGCCCATCGGCACCCTCGGGCTCAGGGACGTCCCGCGACGCGTCGCCCTCGGCCTCGTTGGCCTCGTCCGCGACGAAAGATTCCGAGGAGTCGGCCACTCCGGCCTCCACCTCCTGGAGCCGCGCCTCCTCCTCGGGGGTGAAGTCGGTCGTATCGACCATATCGACAGCTCGAGAGCCAAGGGCTATGGCCTCGTCAAACAGGTCAAGCGAGCGCTCGAGAGATGTCTCCTTGTCACGTACCTGCAAAACGATCTCGTCGAGACGCTCAGTGATGTCGTCGAACGTCTTGAAGGCCGAAGCATTGGTTTTGGCCATGCTATTCCCCGTCCTCGACCGAGGCGAGGGGGGCGAGCTCGGCGCCTTCGTCCCCCGCAATCACATCGTCGCACAAGTCGTCAACATCCGCTCCAGAGGCCGAAGTGGTCTCGTCGGCGCGGGCGAGAACCTCCTCGCGGGCGAGCTTGATGACGTCGACACCCTCGTCGAGCCTCCGGGCAACGCGACCAAGAAGACCGTTGACGAAGCGGGAGGACTCGTCTGACCCATATGCCTTGGCAAGCTCCACCGACTCATCGATGGTGACAGCCACGGCAACCTCGTCCACCTCGAGCATCTCGTACAGGGCAAGCCTCAGAAGATTCCTGTCAACGGAAGGCATTCTCGAGACGCTCCAGTTCGAGGACGTCGACTCGATGATCGCGTCAAGATCCGGGCGCATGTCGTCAGCCCCACGGGCGAGCATCTCCCCGAAGGGATCGAGAGGCCCCTCGGAAAGCGCAAAGTCACCCTCGAGAACCTCGTAGACCGTACGCCCCGTCGCCTCCGCCTGAAACAGGAGCTGGAGAGCCTGGCTGCGAGCGAGCGTGCGTCCGCCAAAGTGCGTTCTACCAGACACGTTACTACTGCTCCTTGGGAAAGACGAGGCCGTCGATGCAGACGTCAATCGAGGCGACCTCCACGCCGATCTGCTCGGAGATGGCGGTCGCAACGGCGCTGCGGACGTCGGCAGCAAGCTTGGTGAACGGATAGCCGTAGAATACGGCGAGGTGCACCGTAACCCTAAGCCCTCCGTCGACGGCCTCCGACTCGACAGAGGACTCGGAGGGCACGGCAAGCTTCGTGAAGACAGAAATGAGGTTGGAGGCAATGTCATTACCGCCAACACGAA
>JAGAWD010000083.1 GCA_017941585.1 Olsenella sp.
AGTGCGTACAGCGCGCTCCAGCGTGCACGATTCCGCGTTTCGTCGGTGCGCCGTTCCACGATGCGGCGGTGCTGCACCGATGAGTTAGATACATGCTTTCCCCGAGGGGCGAAGAGGTCGCCCCACGCCCGAGAAAGGGGAAAGCATGGTCAGGTACAGGGAGATCCTCAGGCTCACAGCCATGGGGATCAGCCAGCGCAACGTGGCCTTCTCCGTAGGATGCGCCGCATCCACGGTGCAGGACGTGCTGCGCGCGGCGAGGAAGGTGGGCCTGGAGTGGCCGCTGCCGGAGGACATGGACGACTCCGCGATCCGCTCCAGGATATACCCTCCGCGCGACAGGTCTGACGCCAGCAAGGCCGAGATAGACCACGCATGGGTGCAGCGGGAGCTTTCGCGGCCGGGGGTCACGATGACCCTGCTGTGGAACGAGTACGCCGACGCGGCCGTCTCGCAGGGAAGGCAGCCCTACATGTACTCCGCGTTCTGCCACCGCCACCGCAAGTGGGCCGAGGCCTCGCCGGATGCCACGATGCACATCAGGTGGAGGCCGGGCGAGTGGACGCAGGTGGACTGGGCCGGCGACACGATGCGCGTGCTCGACCTCGACACGGGCGAGCTGCTCAAGGTCTGGGTGTTCGTGGCGTCCCTGCCGTTCTCGGCGTTCATGTACGCGGAGGGCTTCTACCGCATGGACGAGCGGGCCTGGGTGACGGGGCACGTGCATGCGTTCGGGGCCTTCGGCGGCACCACGCCCCTGATCGCGCCGGACAACCTCAAGACCGGCGTCACCAGGAACACCGTGGACGAGCTCATGGTCAACGAGCAGTACCGCCGCATGCTCGAGCACTACGGGATGGCGGCCGTGCCCACGCGCGTCCGGAAGCCCAGGGACAAGGGCGGCGTCGAGGGTGCCGTGCTCATCGTCGAGCGCCAGGCCATCGCCGCCCTCAGGGACCGCACGTTCACGTCGCTCGACGAGCTCAACCGCGCGCTCCGGCAGAGGGTGGCGGAGATCAACCGGAGGCCGTTCCAGAGGAGGGAGGGCAGCAGGGAGTCGGTCCTTCTCGGCCAGGAGAGGGCGTGCCTGCGCCCCCTGCCGCCGGTCCCCTACGAGATGGTCGAGCGCAAGACCGTCACCGTACAGTATAACTACCACGTCGAGTTCGACCACAGGTACTACTCCGTGCCGGCGCGCCTCGTCCGCCGCGAGGTCGAGGTGGTCGCGACCGCCTCGACCGTGGCCGTGGTCTGCGACGGCGAGCGCGTGGCCCAGCACATGCGCAGCTACGGGCCCAGGGGCGAGTACGTGACCGTCGACGCGCACATGCCCGAGTCGCACCGGGAGTACGCGGGCTGGAGCGGAGACTGGTTCCGGAAGAAGGCGTCGGCCGTCGGGCCGCACACCCTTGCGGTGACCGAGCACATCCTCGGGTCCCGCCAGGTGGAGCAGCAGTCCTACCGCACCTGCCGCGCGCTGATCGGGCTCGGCGAGCGCAACGGCAACGACGTGCTCGAGGAGGCGTGCGCAAAGGCCGGCGCGATCTCGAGCAGGCCCACCTACAAGACGGTGAAGACCATCGTCGCCCAGCTCGTCGCCCAGCGGAAGGCAGACCCGGACGAGCACGCCTACCTGCGCGGGGCCGACTACTACCGCGGCCTGGACGGAGAGGGGGCGATGTGAGATGGCCAACCAGTCCACCTTGGACAAGCTGCGCGGGATGCGGCTCTCGGTCGCCGCTGCCGCCTACCAGGACCAGGACACGATGCGCGGCGTCGAGGCCATGACCTTCGACGAGCGGCTCGCCCAGATCGTCGACGCCGAGTGGGACAGCAGGAGGTCGAACAAGCGGGTGCGGCTGATGCGGCAGGCGCAGCTGTCGTGCCCGGAAGCCAACGTCGCCGACATAGTCTACGACGCGGACCGAGGGCTCGACCGCTCCGAGATGCTCGAGCTCTCGAACTGCACCTGGGTCACCGAGAGGCGCAACGTCGTGCTCGTCGGCGCGAGCGGGGCCGGCAAGACCTGGGTGGGATGCGCGCTGGCGGCCGCCGCGTGCAACGCGTTCCACACCGTGCGCTACGTGCGCATGCCCGAGATGCTCGACGAGCTCGCCGCGTCGCGTGACGAGGACTGGCTGAAGGCGAAGAGGCGCTACCGAAAGTGCGACCTCCTCTTCGTCGACGACTGGCTGCTGGAGCCCGTGGGGCCCAGGGAGGCGCGGGAGCTCCTCGAGCTGGTCGAGTCGCGCTACCGCAACGGCTCGATGATCATATGCTCCCAGTACGGTCCGTCAGGGTGGCACGAGCGCATATCCGAGGGGGCGCTGGCGGACGCGGTCATCGACCGCCTCGTCTATAACTCCCGCATGATCCACCTGAGGGGCAAGGAGTCGATGCGCAAGCGCATGGCCGAACTCGAGAAATAGCCTTCGGCTGTACTGCTCAGGCGCGTTAATCTGCAC
>JAGAWD010000084.1 GCA_017941585.1 Olsenella sp.
GGGAAAGCCCGTCGCCTTCGAGGCGAGCGCGGAGGAGCGGCTCACGCGCGGGTTCATCTCGATGACGACGACGCGCCCCGTCTTGGGGTGGACGGCGAACTGCACGTTCGAGCCACCCGTGGCCACCCCCACGCGTTCGAGGATGGCGAGCGAGTAGTCGCGCAGGTTCTGGAGCTCCTCGTCGGTGAGCGTCTGCGCGGGCGCGACGGTGATCGAGTCTCCCGTGTGGACGCCCATGGGGTCGACGTTCTCGATGGAGCAGATGACGATGCCGTTGCCCTGGGCGTCACGCATCACCTCCATCTCGATCTCCTTCCAGCCCTCGATGGACTCCTCGACGAGCACCTCGTGCTCGGGCGAGAGCTGGAGGCCCTGACCCACGATGCGCCCGAGCTCCGCCGCGTCGCGGGCGATGCCGCCACCGGCACCACCGAGTGTGAACGAGGGGCGGATGACGACGGGGAAGCCAATCTCACCCACGATCCGCTCGGCATCCTCGAGGGAATGGGCGATGTCCGCACGCGCGACCTCGAGACCGATGTCGGCCATTGCCTCGGAGAAGAGCTCACGGTCCTCCCCCGTGCGAATGGACTCCAGGTCGCACCCGATGACCTCGATGCCAAAGCGCTCGAGCACGCCCGCCTCGCCGAGCGCGACGGCGCAGTTGAGCGCCGTCTGGCCACCCATGTTGGGAAGGAGCGCGTCCGGCCTCTCGCGCTCGATCACGCGTGTGACGGAGTCCACGGTGATGGGCTCAACGTAGGTGCGGTCGGCCGTCTCCGGGTCGGTCATGATCGTCGCGGGGTTGGAGTTCACGAGGACGACCTCGTAGCCCTCGCCCCTGAGCGCTCGGCAGGCCTGGGTGCCCGAGTAGTCGAACTCGCACGCCTGGCCGATCACGATGGGGCCAGAGCCTATGACCAGGACCTTCTTGATGTCTGTGCGCCTCGGCATTACCAGCGCCTCCCCTCGCGAACGTCGATGGCAAGGTAGTCCTCGCGACCCTCCATGAGGCGGCAGAACGCCTCGAAGAGGTAGGCGGAGTCGCGGGGACCCGGCCTCGCCTCGGGGTGGTACTGCACCGAGAAGGCCGGGATGTCGAGGAAGCGGATTCCCTCCGGCGTGCCGTCGTTGAGGTTGACGTGCGTGAGCTGGACGCGTCCGAGCTCGCGCGTCCGGACGACGGGGGCAAGGCGCCTCTCGCTCCAGTGCCTAAGGTCCGCGTGGTGCTCGCGCTCCCCGCCCGAGAGCTCCGGCACGAGCGTGCCGAACGTCTCGTCGAACACAAGGCCATAGTTGTGGTTCTGCGCCGTGATCTCGACCCTGCCCGTCAGGAGGTTCATGACGGGCTCGTTGCCGCCGTGGTGCCCGAAGGGTAGCTTCTCGATGCGAGCTCCCGCGGCCATCGCGATCATCTGGTTGCCGAGGCAGATGCCGAAGACGGGGAGCTTACCCAGAATCTGGCGGGCTGCCCGCGCCGTCGCCTCCACCTGTCCCGGGTCGCCCGGGCCGTTGGAGAAGAACGCGCCGTCGGGCCTCATGGCGAGAACGTCGTCGGCGGGCGTGTCCCACGGAACGACGGTGACCTCGCAGCCGGCCAGCGCGAGGCCGTCCTCGATGCCGCGCTTCTCGCCGCAGTCAAAGGCCACTACCGAGAAGCGCTTCTCCCCCTTCGCGGGAACCAGGTAGGGCTCCCGAGTGGAGACGTCCGCGACGAAGTTGTGGGAGGAGATGGTCTCGGAGGCCAGCACGCGCGAGACGAGGCTCTCGGGATCGAGGTCGACCGTCGATATGGCCGCCCGCATCGCGCCCTTGTCGCGAATCCCGAGCGTGAGGGCACGAGTGTCGACGCCCTCAATCGCCACCGCCCCCCTCTCGCGCAAAAGGTCGGGGAGGCTCTTCTCGCTCGTCCAGCTGCTCGGGACGTGGCACATGTCGTGCACCACGAGACCGCGCAGGAAGAGGCCGTCCGACTGCATCGCCGCGGCACTGACGCCGTAGTTTCCCACCTGGGGATAGGTGAGCGTCACGATCTGCCCCGCA
>JAGAWD010000085.1 GCA_017941585.1 Olsenella sp.
CCCAGCGCCGCACGGGGCGAACCGCGCGGACGTTGACCGGCACGAAGGCAATGCGTCTGAGATGGCTCCGCTTTCACGTGCGACTGGCACTTGGTGGACTCCACCTGGCCAAGGATCAATGGCCCTGTTCAGCTATCAATTTGTGTCCGGGGCATGCCGTAACGTTATCCGTGATTCGGCCCCAAGAGACTTCCTGCTTCGAACTCGTGACCCATCTACTGCAGCGGATGGGGCGAGGGGTGCACAGAGATGGATCCTCATCGGCACTTGTCTCCAGAAAGCGTCATAAGGTCATCGGCTCCGGGTGACCTACTGACCCTCAAGGCGCCCGCGATGGTGCGCATGGGTCGCTATGCCGATTCTGTGAGTCGGATACTTAGGGATACCTACAGACATTTTCAATGCCGCGCGCTCGGCGGCAACTTGTCCACACGCCTTATACCTGCATCGTCGACGGTCGCACGTGTCCCCTCCAGGGTTCGAGTGTCCGCGGCAGTCCACTTGACCGTAGGAGGGGCGCATGGACCACCAGAAGCTGACATACGGATTCCGGGGAGAGAGCACATCCCTCCCACATGAGGACCGCTTCTCCCCACAGAACGAGGCTGATTACGAGAGGCTCGCGCGCATAGCTGCTGCAGAGGAAGCCGGGACAGACCTGCTTCTTGACGTGCGCTCGATCGAACTCTATGTCTATATCTCCCGAAAAACCGTCTACCGCCTCGTGCGGCAGGGGAGGCTACCCCACACGCGGATCGGAAGGCACATCCGCGTGAGCAAGCGCGCTCTGGACGCAACCCTCGCGCAGGGAATCGCGAGGTGAGCAGATGCCAGTCCGTAGCCACCACTCGATTGCGCCCGTTCTCCTTTGTCAATCAGGACCAGCCACCGCAGCTCAAATACACCAGGCTGGTTTCATTGCGGAGATAGCGCCTCGGCGGCTGGTCAAGTCCACCGGAAGGTCGGAGGAGAGCAGTCATGGCCGATAAGAGCAACACCAGAAGCAACAATCCAGGCATCCCCGTCATCTGGACCATCGAGGAGGAGTACTACAGCATCTCACAGACCTGCCACCTCCTTCGCATCAGCGTGAACCGGGTCAGAGCCCTTGTGGAAAGGGACGAAGACCCCATGCCGTTCCGCTGCTTCCCCAACTCGCAAAGGGGCGCATTCATCCACAAGGACGGCCTGCGCCAATGGATCATAAGGAACACCGTACTGCTGCATGACGAAAAGATCCGCTCGGGGCACGACGATGACGCGGACGAGTAGGAAGGCGAGCGAGTACGTGAAGGTCTACCGGTTCATGACAGAGGGGATGGGCCTCTCCGGCACGGAGCTCCTCATTTATGCGCGTGTCTTCGGGTTCTCGAAGCTGAATGGCGGCGAGTTCTGGGAGAGCAAGCGCGGCATCGCGGAGTTCCTCGGCATCAGCGAGCGGCAGGCCCACAGGTCGTTCAGGTCGCTCGTCGACAAGGGCCTCCTTCTGGAGGTGGGGGAGAGGCTGCTCCCCAACGGGCGGATCACTAAGCGGTACGAGGTGGCACAGGAGCCTGTGCGGAAGGGGCTCAGCAGTATGGCGAGAAGATACCCGCCGTCCCCAACCGACACATGACATTCTGTCACCCCAAACACTCGACCCCCATGACATGTTGTCAGCGCTGACATGACATGAAGACACCCAATAAGAAAGGAGATATGAAAGATGGCGATAGGAAAGGAACGCGCGCGCGAGGCATCAGGCGAGATGCTCACGCCGGAGTCCGCCCGCGAGATGGGGCTCGAACCTGCGGCGCCTGATCCCGTCATCTGCCCGCACTGCGGAAAGAAGCTCGAGAGGCGTGGCATCAGCGTCGGCGGGAGGGTGCTCTGGGTGTCGCACGAGCCCTGTGGCTGTCCCGGGGAGATTGAGCAGGCAGAGAGGCAGGCGGCATTCGAGGCGGCGGAGAGGCTTGAGGAGGACAGGAAGAAGCTCGCCCATGCGGGCATAGCGCGACGGTTCCTGGATGCGGAGATCTCCGACCCCACATGCCTCGCCTTCGTCAGGTCCTATCCCGCAGGCAGGGGCATCGGCCTCTAC
>JAGAWD010000086.1 GCA_017941585.1 Olsenella sp.
CCCTACGACGTGGCCCTCACTCACGGGCACGTAGACCACGCCGGTGGCGCCGTCCAGTTCGACCAGGTCTTCATGAGCCTCAAGGACATCCCTGTGGCCGAGGAGCACACCGAGCTTAGCTTCCGCACCAACTACATCAACATGGCGGGCGTGCCCGACGCAAAGCCCGAGGACATGGTCCCCATGCGCCCGCTCGACGCCTACACCGACCTTGAGCCTGGCGCCAGCTTCGAGCTAGGCGGGCTCACGGCGACCTTCCTGCCCCTTCCCGGCCATACCCCCGGCTCGATGGTCGTCTACATCCACGAGCTCTCCACCATGTTCTTTGGCGACGCCGTGAACTCCGCTGCCTACCTGCAGCTCCCCGAGTCCAGCCCGCTGCCCGTCTACCGCGACGCCCTCAAGGCCTTCGAGGACGAGTGGGCGGAAAAGTACGAGCGCACCCTCTATTCCCACCCGCACAACTTCGGCGGTCCCCAGATCATCGGCGAGATGATCGAGCTGGCGGACGAGGTCATCGACGATCCGAGCATGGGCATCACCGTTCCCATGATTCCCTATGAGGGTGCTCTGCTTGCCAAGCCCATCGACGAGACCTTGCATCGCCTAGACGGCAAGTCGGCCAATCTGGTGTACATGCCATAGAGATCTGCAACGCCAGCGCCGAGGCGAGGCGCTGGGCAGGCATGACGGTTACATAAGCAGACTAAGGAGAAACATCATGGCAATCTCATCAAGGATACTCAAGGCGGCAATGGAAGCCGCAGACAAGAAGAAGAACGAGGGGCTCACCACGCCCGAGGACGTCGTGCGCTTCGACGACGTCGTCTACGGGACCGACCCCACCTGGGAGGTGCTCGACGTCTACCGCCCGCGCGGCGCCGAAGGAGCGCTCCCCACCATCGTGAGCGTGCACGGCGGCGGCTGGGTCTACGGTGACAAGGAGGTCTACCAGTTCTACTGCATGTCGCTGGCCCAGCAGGGCTTCGCGGTGGTCAACTACACCTACCCGCTGGCGCCCAAGGCCAAGTTCCCCTCGATCGTGGCCCATGCGGCCCAGGTCCTCGCCTGGTGCGCCGACCAGGCTGACGAGTACGGCCTGGACGTGGAGCGCCTCTTCGCCGTCGGAGACTCCGCCGGCGCCCACACCCTGGCCCAGCTCGCGGCCATGCTCACCGACGCGGAGTACGCTGCCGCCGTGGGCGTGCCGCTCGAGGGCGTGCCCACCCCGAAGGCCATCGCCCTCAACTGCGGCATCTACGACATCCGCCACATCACCCAGCTGCGCTGGATGCTCAAGGGGATGCTCGGCGACTACATGCCCCACAAGTGGGCCGACGAGCGCGTCGTGGACCTCATGTGCGTGACCGGCCACGTGCGCGAGAGCTACCCGCCCACCTACCTCATGACCTCCACGGGCGACTTCCTCGTCGACCAGGCACCGCTCATGGAGCGCGAGCTCGAGGCGGCGGGCGTCGAGCACGTCTCCAAGGTCTACGGCACGGCCAACAACACGCTGGGCCACGTCTTCCACTGCGACCTGCGCCTGCCCGAGGCGCACGCCTGCAACGAGGACGAGTGCGACTTCTTCAAACGCTTCATTGGCTAGGAGGCTGGCAACATGACTCGTCACGACAACTACGGCATCTCCAACAAGCTCATGAACTTCCTGGGGTCCCATCCTAAACTCATGCGTGCGTACCTCTCCGGCAAGTCCGGCAAGGCCATCTTCTCGGCCATGGCGAGGCCCGGCTTCGACGTGGACGCCTTCCTGGCGACGCAGGACGGCCAGTGGCTGATGGAGAAGTTCGCAACCGAGGCATTCGCGCCTGATGACAGCCCCAAGATCCACGCCTACTGGGCCGAGCGGGGCATCGTGAAGGAGGTGCACGGCCGCATAGACCGGCCCGAGGGCTACTGGAGCGTCTTCATCCCCAAGCAGGTGCAGGCGAACCCTGACCGCAAGGTACCCCTGGTGTTCTTCATGCACGGGATGAGCAACCCCATCCGCATCATGCAGGGCATGGGAATGGTGGAGCTGGCGGCCCGCGACGGGTTCATCGTCGTCACCCCGCAAAACGAGCAGCCTGACTACCTGGTGGACCTCTATCGGCAGGTGGTGGATGCCTACCCCGTCGACACCGCGCGCGTCTACATGATAGGCTTCTCCTTTGGCTCCCACTCGACGGCGCGCATGGCCGTGACACACCCCGAGCTCTTCGCTGGCGTGGGCATGGGGAGCATGCCCACGCTGGGCGACATGCGCGAGACGCGCATCACCGGCATCGACTACGAGCCCTTCCGCCACACCGAGGAGATGGTGGGCCGCATGGCCGAGCTGGGCATGCCCAACCTCATGATGCTGGGCACCGACGAGATGCTCCGCTTCCTGCCCTTCTACGACTTCGACCTGAGCTACACCGAGGACACCGAGGAAAACGCGGACAACCACGTGCGCTTCGTCATCGACCCGAACACCGAGTACGACACCTTCAACGCCTTCCGCCGGGCTGCAGGCTGCCAGCCGATCGACCCCACAGAAGCCCGCGAGAAGAGCAAGGTGTCTGACAGCGCGACCGAGCGGATGAGCGGCCTGCTCTTCGAGAGCTCTGAGGACGTGGTGCTTAACGGTCGCACCTACCATGTGGGCCACAGCACCAACGCGGCGGGCCAGACCTGGTTCAAGCTCTACCTCGCCGAGGGCATGCTCCACCTGCCTACCAGCCAATGGGCCGAGCTGACCTGGAACCACCTGAAGCAGTTTTCGCGCGATCCTGAGACTAAGCGGATCGTCATGTCTGCCTAGGCGCGTCTCCAAATCCTGTCGCAACGCCGGTGCGTCCTCCTGCGCCCATCCATCCCACGCCGGGACGGTTGGGCGCAACAACGTTGCAGGATTCCCAAGGCTCCGTTCGCCACGGGCCTCCCGGCGCGATAGTGGATGCAGTCAACGGGGGATGCGAACGCCGTCTGCGAGCGTGACTTGGACGTGGACGACCGATGGGATCTCCCCCTGCGACTCAGCCACTGAATCGTCAGGGTTCTTCACCATGGCTTTGGCGGCCACCATCCTCCTGCTCGTCGCCTCGGGGAGACCAGATGCCAAGCGCAACGCGTCTGCAGGCGCCGTCACGGCCCAAGGCAGCCTATGGGGATGACGTAGACGCCGTCCTCGCGCCGGTACGCCTGCCTCGCGAGGCCCACCACGACGGCGAGGAACTCGGGCGGCTGCGTCCTAGCGCGCTCGTTGGACGTAAGCTTGCGCTCCATCCTAAGCAGGTGCTTCGCCGCGTCGTCAACCTTGTCCTCTCCCAGCTTGAACTCGACCGCCGCCCACCTACCGTCGGCCTGCTCGACAATCGCGTCGGCCTCGAGGCCGGAGTCGTCGCGGTAGTAGTGAACCGGATCCTCTGCTGCGTCCGGGAGCGCCCGCGCGTAGACGAGCAGGTCCCTCACGCACAGGTTCTCGAAGACGAGCCCGAAGGTCTGCCAGTCTCGCCTGAGGGAGCGCTCGTTCATCTGTAGCGTCGCGACGGCGAGGGAGGGGTCCGCGAGGTAGCGCCTCTCCTTCGTTTGGAACCGCTTCGGCGACCTCGCCGGCGGCGCCCAGCCACGGACCGGCTGCAGAACGTAGAGCGCCTCGAGGAGGGCGAGGTAGTCGGAGACGGTGCGCTCCGCGATGGAGGCCGCATCCCCCTCCGTGCCGAACATGTCCCTGAGGAGGACCTTGTTCGTTGTCGGCTGCCCGAGGTTGCGGGCGAGGGAGCGGACGAGCCTGCGGGCCACGTCCTCGTTGCCGCCCCTGGCGGGAACGCCCTGCGAAAGCGTCGCACCGAGATAGTTGCGAGCCACGCGCAATGCGCGCGACGGCGCGAGGTCCCTCACGGCGGGCCAGCCGCCCCTCGCGCACGCTCCGAGGAGGCGCTCGGCGTCCATCTCGCAGGTCGCCCTCTCGAAGTCGCCTTCGAAGAGGCCGTCGAGGGACACCTCACCCGTGGAGTCCCCCGACTCGAAGAGGCTCATCGGGAGCATCCTCACGCGGCCGATCCTGCCCGCCCCGCTGTGCTTCACCTCGCCCTTCTTCGGTGTGGACGACCCCGTGAGGATCCATAGCCCGCGTTTGCCCGCTGCATCGTCCACCGCGTGACGGACGGTGTCCCATATCCTCGGTGCGAGCTGCCACTCGTCGATGACGTGCGGGGTTGCGCCGGCGAGTGCCGCTCGGGGGTCCGCCTGTGCCATCGCAAGGTTTTGCCCCTCGTCGATGTGGATGATGCTCTCCCCGTGCCTCCTGGACGTCCAGGTCTTCCCGCACCACTTCGTCCCGCATATCTCCACGGCGCCGTACGTCGCGAGGCACTCCTCCACCTCGGCGTCGACCACGCGCGGCACGTACCCCTCGGGGCTTATGCCCATGTCCGCCTCCCCTCGATGCCCTCTGGCAGAACGGCATCGGATCCGAAGTGTCCTTGCCGCCAGAATCCGAATTATCTACCGCCAGTTTCCGTACATCATACCACCAGTATCCGAATACTTAGAATGAATTGGGAGAGGAAATCTACCTCTGTGGAAAACCGGTTCATATGCAGGATATTTGCCTGCGCATGCATCGGCAGCCTGACCCACTTGATGGCGCACATTCAGACGCATGAGTGCCGAACGGGCTGCAGCTCGCCGATGCATGACATCGATCTGCGAGGCGCCGGGTCCAGCCTTCGCGAACGCCCCTCGACACATAGGCGTACCAGAAGCCATGGCCACACAAGCTACCATGGCTTCTGGTACGACCCTGCCATCCTAGTGACGACGAAGGATGCCTGGCATCCATCACCGCCAGCCGCGCAATCCGTCGGCGCCAATCGGGATGCTACTCAAACACGGGATGCGGAATCGTCTCCACGTCGAACTTCGAGTTTGGGTTCTCGTTGAAGTACGGGAACCGCGCGACCTTCACCCGGATGTCCTTCTGGCGCGTTCCCGGGTCGCCCCACACGAGGGTGAGGTCGGTGCCCTCGACGGCGTACTCGGGCTCGAGGTAGCAGATCGAGATCATGCGATGGTAGTATGGCGAGTAGGTGCGGCCGGTGCTCGCCCCCACGAGCTCACCGGCCGCATTGAGGACACGGTCGTGGCATGTGGGGATGCCGAACGTGCTGTACTGCGTGGGTCCCTCGAAGCCCTGGTAGGGCTCGTCGGTGCACTGCGAGGCGTACACGTCGCCCACGTCCTCGGCGTTCCACTCGAGCGACACCATCACGCGGTGCGCGGAGTCGCGGATCTTGAGCAGGGCCTCCTTGCCCACGAAGTCGTGGTCGAACTTCACGCAGAAGCCCTGGCCTGTCTCGTAGGGGTTGTGGAAGTAGACGTCGATCCCCATGTCCTTCATCGAGCCGCCGATGCTCTCGGGCGTCACGAAACCGGCGACGGCGTAGTGCTGCCCGAACTGGGTGCAGCCGTCCATGCCGTGCTGCATCTGGTAGGCGCGCAAGCCGAGACGGCGGATGCCGAACTCCTTGCCGGCCTCGTAGATGTCGTTGTAGAGCTCCGCCGAGAACTCGATGGGGAGGTGCAGCTCGTAGGCGAGCGTGCCTGCCATGCCCATGCGATAGACCTCCACCTCGTAGCCCTTGTACTCGACGGTGCGCACGTGATTGAACTTGATGTCGTGGAGGTCCTGCTGGAAGGTCTTCTCGATGGCTTCGAGCGAGCGCGGGCCACCCACCTGCAGGAGGGCACGCCTTGCGGTGATGTCTTCGAAGGACACGTCGTACTGGTCGAAGTCAGGGAGCACGGCCGGCATGAGGG
>JAGAWD010000087.1 GCA_017941585.1 Olsenella sp.
CCTGATTCCACCCATGCCTAGCCGTCCGCTGCAGCTCCGATTATACAGGGGCTGCGCGTCAGCATGCGCATTCGTCGCCAGCGCCGAAACCACTCGCAAAACCCATTGAGAAATAGGTTGACACAAATCGCGTCGGAATTACGTATCCGCACATTACGGCCGGTATCAGCTTATGCAATAGCGCTTCTTTTTGTTTGCCCCGGTGCTTGCAAATGGCCCTTCGCATTGGACACCAACCCCATCCGCGCCTTTGCCAGAGCGTCCGCGTCCCTAAGTCCAGGGCAATGCCTACACATTCGTCGCATACATAGAGGCTTATCCGCCTCGACCGCTACCCTAACCCCTCGCACGGACTCAACAATGGACTTGGACGGTTGCTGAACAGCGCACCACACTATGCGCACACCACGCTGCTTCGCCAAAGATCCCAATGGATGTAGCATCGCAGTTTTCGCTCTAAGACTTTTTTCGTGCAAGGTCAGCGTTAATGCGTCGGCGCGGCAGAGCCGTTTACCCTGACTTTGGCAGCCGGTTGAGTAGAAACTAACTGCCCTACCTGCACGAACATCCCCTATGCAGGTGAGTGTTTCTTGTGCGGCATCCCTGCCCTCCCGTCCTTCGCGAAGGCCCCCTGACATCCTCGGCCATCATGTTCTTCCGCCTGAGCTCGGGTCACAACAAGTACAAGCCGGCCTCCTCGAATCGTTTCAAAAAGTGCGATTTTCGGGTCCCAGACGTTTCAAAAAGTGCGATTTTCGGCGTGGCGAAGGTGCGGAAACCGACGCTTGCCCTACGCACCCCCTACTTCGCGCGCGCGAAACACCGGACCAGCGGGCAGAGGCACCCGGGACGTCTCAACGACCGGAGGCGTAGCGGAAACGCAAAGCCAACCTGCATGCGTCTGCCAACGCCGTCGCATTTGCCCACCACGCCTCGCTCTGCTATCCTTGCGTGAGCGTAGCGTTCACAAAACATATTGGAGCTTATGTTCATGAACAAGCAAAAGGCCGACGTTCTACTCTCTCTACTTGAGGAGCCCTTCACCACCCAGCGCGCCCTGTCCGAGAGGTGCGGGCACTCGCTGGGCGTGGTCAACCAGTCTGTGAAGCGCCTCGTCGCAGATGGTTACCTCACAGACGACATGACACCCACGGAGAAGGCACGCGAGGCGTGCGAGCCCTCCTCCCCCGAAAATGCGGTCATCCTCGCCGCGGGCTTTGGCATGCGCATGGCCCCCATCAACGGGACCGGCCCCAAGGCACTGCTCGAGGTGCGCGGCGAGCCGCTCATTGAGCGCCTGATACGTCAGCTCCACGAGGCGGGGGTGCATGACATCACCGTCGTCGTGGGCTACATGAAGGAGGGCTTCGACTATCTCGTGGACGAGTACGGCGTGAGGCTCGCGTTCAACCCCGACTATGCGGGCAAGAACAACCTGACGTCCCTCGCGCTCGTGGCGAGCCGCATCTCGAACACCTACGTGCTCCCCTGCGACATCTGGTGCGCGGAGAGCCCCTTCAGCCCGCGCGAGCTCTACTCCTGGTACATGGTGAGCGACGCCGCGGACGCGGAGAGCGGAGTCCGCGTGAACCGAAGGGGAGAGCTCGTGCGTACGGGTGGCGAGAAGGCGGCGGGCAACCACATGGTCGGCATCTCCTACCTCACGGGCGACGTCGCGACGGCGGTACGCGACCGCCTGCCCGCCCTTGCGGCAGACCCCCGCCACGACGACGACTTCTGGGAGGAGGCCCTCTGGAACAGGGATCGCATGGGCACCTTGGCCAAGGTCGTGCGAGACGGAGCCGTGGCCGAGATCGACACCTTCGAGCAGCTGCGAGACCTCGACGAGAACTCCGGGCAGCTCCGGTCGGACGCGCTTGACACCATCGCAGGCGTGTTCGGCATCACGCCCGCGGACGTCACCGGGATCGAGGTCCTCAAGAAGGGCATGACCAACCGCTCGTTCCTCTTCACGGCCAAGGGCGACCGCTACATCATGCGCATCCCCGGCGAGGGCACCGACCAGCTCATAGACCGATCTTGCGAGGCCGCGGTCTATGCCGCCATCTCCGGGCGCGGCCTCTGCGACGATCCCGTCTACATGAATCCCAAAACAGGTTATAAGATCACGCGGTTTCTCGAGGGGGTGCGCACTTGCGACCCGACGGACGAGACGGACCTCGAGCGCTGCATGAGGCTCCTCAGGTCCTTTCACGAGATGGGGCTCGAGGTGCCGCACGAGTTTGACATCTTTGGCCAGATAGACTTCTACGAGGGGCTCTGGGAGGGACGGCCGAGCGCCTTCAGGGACTATGCGGCCACCAAGGAGGGGGTTCTCTCGCTGCGCCCCTACATCGACGCCCAGCCCAAGGCCCGCTGCCTCACGCACATCGACGCCGTACCAGACAACTTCCTCTTCCACGCCGGCGCGGCGGGCGGCGGCGCGGCGGGCGGCGAGGCCCTGCAGCTCACCGACTGGGAGTACGCCGGCATGCAGGACCCGCACGTGGACATAGCCATGTTCTGCATCTACAGCCTCTACGACAAGCCCCAGGTGGACCACCTCATAGACGTCTACTTCCAGGGCTCCTGCGACCGCGCCACGCGCACCAAGATCTACTGCTACGTGGCGGCCTGCGGACTCCTCTGGAGCAACTGGTGCGAGTACAAGCGGGGCCTTGGCGTGGAGTTTGGCGAGTACAGCCTGCGCCAGTACCGCTACGCAAAGGACTTCTGCCGCCTCGCCCGAGAGGAGATGGTCGCATGAGCGGCGCCACCGACACGGTCGCACGCGCGACAAGCGCCGCCGCCACGCACGTGGCGACGCACGCCATCATCATGGCGGCGGGCATAGGCAAGCGCATGCAGCCGCTCACCCTCGAGACGCCCAAGCCCCTCGTCGAGGTCAACGGCGTCAGGATGATCGACACCGTCATAGGCGCGCTGCACGAGATGGGCATCGAGGAGATCTACGTCGTCGTGGGGCACCTTGCCGAGCGCTTTGCGGGACTTCCCGCGCAGTACCCGGGGCTCACCCTCATCGAGAATCCCTACTTCGACACCTGCAACAACATAAGCTCGCTCTACGTCGCGCGCGAGCACCTCGGCAACTGCATCATCCTCGACGGGGACCAGGTCGTGCGCGACCCCTCCGCCCTCGACCCGCACTTCGATCGGTCAGGCTACAACGCGGTGTGGTGCGAGGGCGAGACCGACGAGTGGCTGCTCGAGGTGGAGGGCGGCATCGTCCGCTCCTGCTCGCGCACCGGCGGCAGGCACGGCTGGCAGCTCTTCTCCGTGAGCCGCTGGACCGAGGAGGACGGGCGGCTCCTGCGCCGTCACCTCGAGCAGGAGTTCGAGGGTGGCAACCGCCAGATCTACTGGGACGACGTCGCCCTCTTCTGCCATCCGGACGAGTACGAGCTTGGGATCAAGAAGATGGGAAGGGGCGACGTGGTGGAGATCGACAGCCTGGTCGAGCTCGCCGCAATCGACCCGAGGTATGGGAGGTACCTGTGATGAAGACAGAGTCGGAATCCGGTTTGGCATCGGAGTCGAGGGGCAGGATAGACTGGATGATCACGCTGGTGCCGTTCGCGCTCATCATGGGGCTCGCGGCACTGCTGTTCGCCTTCCCCGCACAGTCGAACGACGTCATCTCCCGCGTGCGCTTCTTCTTCGGCGACACACTGGGCATCTACTACCTCGTTGGCGGCCTCGCGGTGCTCGCCGTATCGGTCTACCTCGCGTGCTCCAGGTACGGCGACATCGTCCTGGGCGAGCCGGGCGAGAAGCCCAAGTACTCCTTCTTCACGTGGGGCTCCATGATGTTCACCTGCGGGCTTGCCGCGGACATCCTCTTCTACTCGTTCTCCGAGTGGACGATGTACGCCGCGAACCCGCACATCGCAGAGCTCGGATCCGTTGCCGAGTGGGCGGGCGTCTTCCCCCTCTTCCATTGGAGCTTCATCCCATGGGCGTTCTACCTCGTGCTTGCCGTGGCCTTTGGCTTCATGCTGCACGTGCGCAGGCGCAGCCGCCAGCGCTACTCCGAGGCATGCCGACCCGTGATAGGGGCCCGTGCGGACGGCATGCTCGGCCGCGTGATCGACCTCTTCGCCCTCTTCGCCCTGCTCGCCGGAACCGCAACAACGTTCAGCGTGGCCACGCCGCTCATGTCGAGCATCATCGTGAGGCTCTTCGGCATCGAGGTCAGCCGCACC
>JAGAWD010000088.1 GCA_017941585.1 Olsenella sp.
ACATGTACGAGGTCGAGCACGAGGTCAAGCCGAGCCTGAGCTTCGACCCGAGCGGTGGCACGTGGGCCGACGGCGGAAGCGACGTCCGGAAGTTCGAGGCGGGCCTCGAGACCGACTTCGAGGTCATCGGAGCGCCGACTCGCGACGGATACACCTTCGTGTGCTGGAGGGGCTCCGAGTTCCAGCCGGGAGACGCCTACCACGCCGACAGCGACCACGCGTTCGTGGCCGAGTGGAAGAAGAACGACCCCGAGGGCGGTGGAGGCAGCACTCCAGGCGATGACGATAGGCCCAGTAGCCCCGATGATTCAGACGCGGGCAACAAGGGCAGGCCGAGCACGACGGGCCCCGGCAGTTCGAGAAAGAATGCCCAAGCAGGATCGAACCCGAGCAAATTACCGGAAACGGGAGACCACGCAAATCCGAATCGCTCGCTTCTGCTCCTGCTGGCCTCAAGCGGAACGATTGCGGCGGCTATCGTGAGGAAGCGAAAAAGCGAACTATGAGGACGAGTCACGCAGGTAGGTGCCAATGGGGCCACGCTGCCGAAGGGGCTATGTGACGGACTCGGTGCGTGCCGCGAGCCCGTGGCGGGGTGATGCCGCCGAGAGGGTTGGAATCATGTGGAGGGGCTTCTCGGAAGAGAGACGGAGCAACGCCCGTTAGGCGCTGCTCCGTCCGCGTCTCCGGGGCGAGCTGATGGCGATTGAAACCGGGTTTGGCCCTCGCGCCTGGTGCCTCCGGCGGGAGTCGCCGCCTTTGCCGAATGGCAAGGCTCACGGGGTTCGTCGCTTCGCCCCTTGCCCCGCAAGCGTCCACTGGAAGCCTGTGCCCTCACGGGGTCGACTCCAAGGAGTCGACCTAACAAAAAAGCTCCCCTCGCGGGAAGCTCGTTTGCGATGGTGCCCCCAGCGGGAGTCGAACCCGCCTCTGCACCTTGAAAGGGTGCCGTCCTAGCCGATAGACGATGGGGACATAAACAACGTCGCGCATGTGCGCAAGCAAGCAGTATAGCAGACGCGCCGCGTGCTACCAGTCAAAGCCCGATTTCCGCGCAAACGACATCGCCGACTCGCGCATGCCCGGTTGCGCCTCCGCCCACGCCGGCAGGTCCGGCACGTCGACCACGATGGGATCTGCCTCGTGGACGGCGAGCGTCGCCTCCTCGAAGCTGTAGGGTCGCGTTAGCGGGCGGTCTGGCATGTAGGTGTCTGCCATCACGGGTCTGAGCAGGGCGTATATGCCACCTTCACACAGATTGTCGAACCCGGCGAGGGCCCTTCGCGCGGCCCCCATGCGGCCGAGCTTGTACAGGAGGATGACTCGGCCGAGGTGCGTCCACGAGTCGCCAAAGCGGCCGTAGCGCGAGTCGAGCTCGTCGAAGCCCTCCTCGTCCTCGAGTCGCGCGAGCGCGAGCGCGCAGGTGTGTCGCGCCCCGAGCACGTCGCTTCGCGCCTCCGAGAGGAGCCTCTGTCCCTCTGCGTTGGCCATGCGGTAGCGGGCCGTGTCGAGGCAGGTGCGTGCGACGGCCGCTTGGACGCGCAGGTACGGGCGGGCGAACACGTCCGTCCACGCGTCGGTGGAACCGCCCGTTGTCCGCTCGCCGGTACCCACTGCGCCACCGGATCCTGCGCCATCCGGCGCGAGGAAACTCGCTCCGGCGGCGTTTGCGCCGGAGAGGGCAAGCCCCTGATCCGCGATGTCCTTCTCGATGTCGAGCAGGAGGTCGAGCAAGGCGTCTGGCTCCTCGTCGCGCGCGAGGACGGAGAGGAGCCGCGCGTCCGTGCACCCATCGTCGACGGCAAGTGCACGCTCGCAGTCCTCGCGCATCCGCTCGAGACGACGCTTGCGCTCGGCCATGAAGTCCTCGTCGCTCAGGAAGTCGTCCTTGCGATGCGACTCCTCGTAGCGTCCCAGCGCCTGCGTCACGACGGAGAAGGCCTCCTCCGCGGGGTCATCGACGAACTTGGCGGGGTCTTCTCGCACGGCGAGCACGAGCTCTGCGTAGCCACTGCTCGAGAGGTCGAGCTTCCTGCGACGCTTCTCGGCGAGGCGCAGCACCAGTTCCTCGTGGGCGTCCATCAGATGCGCCTCCCCATGCCCTCGCGGTCGAGTGCGGCGACGTCGGCCGGGTCTATCTCGCGCGCGCAGCGCTCGACCCAGCTGCCGAGCGATCCGCGCCCGCGGTGGTCGCGCCCCTCCTGGAAGAGCACCGTTGCCTCCGAGACGGCAAGTATCAGCTCGTCCTCGCTGAAGGGCGGAACGGCCAGGCGAGAGAAGACGCCGTCGGGCAGCTCGCGCATGGCGGCGAGCGTCGCCGCGCCGTGCGGATAGCTCTTGATGAGCTGTCGGAGCAGGCGCTTGGCGGTCACCATGTCATGACGTTTGTATGCAAGCGAGGTCTGCGCAATCTGCGTCCAGGCGTCGTCGACGTCGTGGCGCTGGCCTGCTCCCAGCTTCCGGCTGCGGCGGATGAGCTGTTCGAGCCCCTGTTCGTCCTCGAGCTTGGCGTGGGCGATGGCCGCGGTGAAGCGCACGTCGGCAGCATCGGTCGGGTCGAGTTGGAGGGCCTGCTCGCACCAGCGCAGCGCCTCGCGGTTCCGGCCGCAGATTATGGCCTTGCTCGCGAGCGTGGCGAGCCATCTCAGGCAGGGCCTCATGGCAAGGTCGGCCTCGAGTGCGGAGCGCTCCCCCGCGTCCCGGGCGCCGGCGGCGCGGGCGGCCTCCGTGCAGCGCGCGCGTACCTCCTCCTCGCGCTCGCGCAGGAAGTCGTAGTAGCCCTCGAACGAGGCGATTTCCGCAGCGCGCTTCATGCGTAGCGCGTCGAAGTTCTTGGGGTCGAGCTGGAGGGCCTCGTCGAGAAGGCCGTGTCCTCGCTCGATGAGCTCCTGCGCCTGCTGGTCGTCGGCGAAGGGCAGCTCGTAGTCTATGGTCGTGGTGGCGATCGAGACGAGATGGAAGGCGCGGTCCTCGTCGGTCTGGGGGAGCCCGTCGCGGTCCTGCGCGAAGCGTCGGCCGAAGGACGCCACCTCGTGGGCTATGTCCGACTGGCCGAGCCCCCTCTCGTCAAACGACAGGACGAACCTGAGGCTGAGCCTCTCGTAGTCCTCCCGCGAAGGGTTGAATGCCATTCGGCTCGCCTCCTTCTCTGCTGCTCGAAGTATTGCGGCGGCCGCGCGGGGCGTCGGCGCCGCCGCATGCCGCCTTGTAGTTTCCCACAAATGGGACGCCCGTGGCGCGACGTGGCCGTCGTTTACCCAAGACATGTACAGACACTTCTGGTCATTCGAAAACGTCAACATAAACACCCGAACAAATAAGCGAAGGGGCCGATAAATAGGTGTACGGGATTTGCCTGTTCCGCGAGGTGGGGGAGAGTATCCTTTGCAATGCTGTGCGACTCGAGCAATGCATGTGCGTTACGACGAGGCGCGCCGCGCCCACTGGCAAATCGAGGGGCTCGTCCCTCTCGTTCGTCTTGGCTGCCCGAGCTGGCGGCCCAACATCGGCTGCCTGCGGCGGCCGCGAAAGGAAGTGTGTTATGGGACGTTTCACCAACCCGCGTGACCTGTACTTTGGCGAGGGAGCTCGCCACGAGGTCAAGAACTTCGAGGGCAAGCGCGCCGTCATCGTCTGCGGCGGCGGCTCCATGAAGCGCGGCGGCTTCCTCCAGGATGTCCAGGCCGACCTCGAGTCCGCCGGCATGGAGGTCAGGATCATCGAGGGCGTCGAGTCCGACCCCTCCGTCGAGACCGTCATGAGCGGCGCGGCCGTCATGCAGGAGTTCGAGCCCGATTGGATCGTCGCCATCGGAGGCGGCTCGCCCATCGATGCGGCCAAGGCCATGTGGATCAAGTACGAGTACCCCGAGACCACCTTCGAGGACATGTGCAAGGTCTTCGGCCTGCCGAAGCTGCGCACCAAGGCCCACTTCTGCGCCATCTCCTCCACCTCGGGCACCGCGACCGAGGTCACGGCCTTCTCGATCATCACCGACTACTCCAAGGGCATCAAGTTCCCCATTGCCGACTTCGAGATCACGCCCGACGTCGCCATCGTCGACCCCGAGCTCACCTA
>JAGAWD010000011.1 GCA_017941585.1 Olsenella sp.
AGTTCGCGGCGAAGCCGCGCTGTTCGAGCCCAGGTGCCAGGGGCGGCGGGTTGCGTGCGAACCTTTGGGTGCGGTGCCACGCTATCGTGAGCTGCCTCTACTCGGAAGATCCGCCTCTACTCGACGTCGATCTTGTGGACCCAGCCGAGCTTGTCCTCGATCGCGCCGGACTGGATGCCCGTGAGCGTCTCGCGCAGCTTCTGCATGACGGGGCCGACGTGGTCCATGCCATAGACGACCTGCCTGTCATCGGAGTCGATCTGTCCCACCGGGCTGATGACCGCGGCGGTGCCGCACATGCCGCACTCGACGAACTGGTCGATCTCGTCGAAGCGCACCTGGCGCTGGACGACCTTCATGCCCAGGTACTGCTCGGCGACGTCGACGAGCGAGCGGCGCGTGATCGAGGGGAGGATCGAGTCGGTCGCCGACTGGGGCACCACGAGGGTGCCATCCTTGTCGACGAACAGGAAGTTGGCGCCGCCGGACTCCTCCACGTAGGTGCGCGTCTCGGGGTCGAGGAACATGTTGTCGGCGTAGCCCGCCGCGTGCGCCTCGACGGAGGGATAGAGGCTCATGGCGTAGTTCAGGCCGGCCTTGATGTTGCCCGTGCCGTGCGGCGCCGCGCGGTCATACTTGGAGACCTGCAGCTTGACGGGCTTCACGCCGCCCTTGTAGTACGCCCCGACGGGCGTTACGAGAATGCGGAACTGGTACTCGTCAGCGGGCTTCACGCCGATGACGTTGCCGGTCGCGATCATGAACGGGCGGATGTAGAGCGCGGCCCCCGTGCCGAAGGGCGGGACCCATGCGGCGTTTGCGCGGACGACCTTCTCCACGGCGTCGACGAAGCGGTCCTCGGGGAAGGGAGGCATCACCACGCGGCGGGCGGAGTCGGCCATGCGCTTTGCGTTCTGCTCCGGGCGGAAGCAGACGATGTCGCCGTTCTCCGTGGTATAGGCCTTGAGACCCTCGAAGACCTCCTGGCAGTAGTGGAAGATGCCCGCGCACTCGGACAGGTTGAGGGTATGGTCGGGGGTGAGCGTGCCCTCGTCCCACGCGCCGTCCTTGTAGTTCGAGACGTAGCTGTAATCGGTCGGCTGGTAGGCAAACGTGAGGCTGCCCCAGTCCAGGTCCTTCTTCTCCATAGTGCCGCTCCCATCGTGTCGTGCGTAACGTGTCACGGGCGCTGCGCATGGCCCTCATCGCGATAGCCTCGCATGCGGCATGCGCCTCTGTGCCGAGTGTGAGTGTACTACGCCGGGAGGCGCGCGCCGCTCACGTGAGACGCGACGGTAACATGGGCACGGCGCTCGCCCGCCCGCGCCAGGCCGGGCGGCGACTAGTCCTCCCGCGGCCTTTCGGGCACGGGCCGCGAAGGCGGCTCGACGACCGTGTCGAGCGCGGGACTCGCCAGGCGCCGCTCGAGCATGTTGAAAACGCTTATGACGTCGGGCACCTCAAAAACCCTGTTGCGCTTGCCCTTGGTGGTCACACGCACTATGCCCGCCTCGAGCAGCCGACGCACCGCCTCGCTGACGGCCGGCTGACTCCTGCCGCACAGCCGACGCATGGAGTTTACGGAAAAGACCGGCATGCCGCGCATCTCACGCAGGATCGCCTCGAGCGCCGAACCCGCGCGCACCGTCCCCAGCGACTCACGCCACATCGCCTCCATCTCGGAGAGGTCCTGCGCAAGGCGCATCGACTCCGCACAGGCGGAGCGCGCACAGGTGGCAAAGAACGAGACCCAGTCGTTAACCGCCTCGTGTTCGACACCTTTGTCTTCGCCTACGTGCATGCCGTCGAGGCAACTCATGTACTCATCCCTCTCGGTGGCGAGAATGAGGGAAATGGGCGGAGTAAACGTGGGGCAAGTCCCTCTCCTTCGCAAGACGAGGTGGATAAGGGCGCGCCCAGTCCGGCCATTCCCGTCGGCGAAGGGATGAATGGACTCGAACTGCGCGTGCGCAATGGCCGCCTGCTCCACGGCAGGCAGATCGCGCCTGTTGCAAAACGCGGCAAGGTCATCGAGAAGTGCGGGCACGTACTCGGGCGCGGGCGGAACGTAGTCGGCGGCAAGCGGGTTGTACGACGTGCCTCCAACCCAGTTCTGCCTTGTACGAACCACGCCGCCAAAACGCTCGATGTTCGTCCGCTGGCAGAGCGCCCTATGAATCTGGCAAATCGTCTCAGTCGTCACGAGGCCAGGGCCGTCTGCCATCCCAATGGCGTCCGACATCGCATGAATGTTTCCAAGGACGGCCAACGCCGATTTGTCGAATCGCACGTTGTCGGGCTCCTGCTCGTACAGTTCCGCACGCAGGAGCCGCCTCGTTCCGATGCTCAGACCCTCTATATGAGAGGATGCGACCGACTCGCAGCGAAGGAGCAGTCGCGCGATTCCCTCAGTGCTGCTGAGGCTAGGCGAGACAGTGCTTGCGAAGAGCAGGTCTCGCTCCGCGCGCATGACGTCCTGCGCCACGTCAGAATCAAGCGACAGGTCCATGTCAGCCAGGCGCGAGGGAAGATACCACTGGTAGCGCCCGCTCGCACGCTCGCGACGCGTTCTGCCCGCACCTTCAGAAACCCATATTGCCTCGTGATAGGTTCCCATCCCACTCACAACCTTATGCTGCCATGACCCATAAATAAGGTTATAGCATAGCCTTATTTAACAATAGTCTATAAATAAGATTATCCGGCAACCTTATTTATGGAGCCTCTGCTCCGCGGGCAGCCGTTCCGTGGGGGCCACTGCCTGGAGGAGGCGCTGCCTTGCAAGAACGCTGCTTTTCGGACGCCGCCCCACGGGCCCGCGCCTACTCCAGTGCCTCTCCCACCTCGTAGGGCAGGCGCTCCACGAGGAATCCGTGCTCAGAGAGGGCCGCCTCCACCTCGTCGAGAATCTCCTCGGAGGGTGCCGTCACGTGGTGGAAGTGGTAGCCCGAGGTGATGCGCGAGAGGGGCGTGGACTTGCTCGTCGCGATGTCGGCAAGGTAACGTGCAACGTCGCGGCGGCTCGAGACGCCAAGTGCCACGCTGATCACCCCGTAGGTGCGGTGGTTCACGACGACGTCCTCCACAGTGGCGCCCAGATCCACAATGAGGTCGAGCTCCTCCTGGACCTGGTCCTCCTCGTGGTGCACCTTGAACATGCGCCGTGGCACGTCGCGGCGCGCGAGCACGTAGCCGCGATGCGTCGAGGCGACGTCCACCCCGTCGCGCCTGATGAGAGCGATGTCCTGCACGATGACCTGCCGGCTCACACCCAACTCGCGGGCGAGGTCCGCGCCGGAGAGCGGCCCCTCGGCCGCGCCGAGCAAGGCCACGATCTTCTCCCTGCGCTCCTCTCCTCGCATGGCTACCCCAGGACCGTGAGGTGCTTGAGCGAGAGATCGAGAATGGGGGCGGAGTGCGTGAGCGCGCCGGACGACACGTAGTCGACCCCAAGGTCCACGAGGGCCGCCGCGTTCTCCGCGGTGACGTTGCCCGAGACCTCGACCTCGGCGGCGCCGTCGATCACGCGCATGGCCTCGGCCATCGTGTCGTGGTCCATGTTGTCGAGCATGATGATGTCGGCGCCCGCGGAGAGGGCCTCGCGCACCATGTCGATCGTCTCGACCTCGACCTCGATCTTGCGGACGAACGGGGCGTACGCGCGTGCCGCGGCGACGGCCTTGGCCACATCACCCGCGGCGTCGATGTGGTTGTCCTTCAGCAGCACGCCGTCGGAGAGGTTGTAGCGGTGGTTGCCCCCGCCGCCCACGCGCACGGCCTCCTTCTCGAAGACGCGCATGTTGGGGCAGGTCTTGCGCGTGTCGACGAGGCGGGTCTTGGTGCCCGCGAAGAGGGCTGCCATGCGGCGCGTGTAGGTGGCGATGCCGCTCATGCGCTGCAGGTAGTTGAGGGCAACGCGCTCGCCGGAGAGGAGCGCCCGCACGTGGGCGCGCACGATTCCGAGCTCCTGGCCAGAGGTCACGTCGTCTCCCTCGGCGACCGTAAACTCGCAGGCGGCCGTGGGGTCGAGGAGCTCGAAGGTCCGCGCGAAGACGTCGAGCCCGCAGATGACGCCGTCCTGCTTCGCGATCAGGCGGACCTCGCCTGTCGCCTCCTCACCGATGACCGAGGCCGTGGTCACGTCCTCGCTCGTTATGTCCTCACGAAGGGCCGAGAGGATGAGCGGCTCGGCCTCGAGCCTAAGCGTCACTGAGTTCATCGTGTCTCCTTCTCACTATGTCGCGCGCGGCGAGACGCGCGAACACCAGGCTTTCCAGAAGCGAGTTGCTGGCAAGGCGGTTCTTGCCGTGGACTCCGTTGCAGCTCGTCTCGCCCGCGGCGTAGAGGTGCTCCATCGTCGTCCTCGAGTTCTGGTCGACGCGGATGCCGCCCATGAGGTAGTGCTGCGCGGGCACCACCGGGATGGGCTCGCGCGTGATGTCATAGCCCTCGTCCAGGCAGTGGCGATAGATCGTCCTGAAGTGGCGGGTGATGACGTCCTTGGGCACGTTCTCGAACGAGAGGCGCACGAACTTCGAGCCCTCGCGCTCCATCTCGTCGAAGATCGCCTTGCTCACCACGTCGCGCGGGAGCAGCTCGTCCACGAAGCGCTCGCCGGCGGCGTTGATGAGGATGGCGCCCTCCCCGCGGCACGACTCCGAGATGAGGAAGGCGCGCCCGGGCTTCTCGCTGTAGAGCGACGTGGGATGGATCTGCACGTAGTCCATGTGCTCGAGCGCGACGCCGTGCGCCTCGGCCACACGACAGCCGTCTCCCGTGAGGCAGCCGAAATTGGTGGAGCGCTCGTAGTTGCCGCCCACGCCACCCGTGCAGAGAAGCGTGTCGTGGGCACGGAGCTCGACGCGCCCGCCGTCTGGCAGCGCGGCCGCGACACCGCGGCAGACGCCCTCCTCCACGATGAGGTCGTCCATGGTGACGTGCTCGTGGATGGTGACGTTGGAAAGCCGGCACGCCTGGCGAAGGAGCGTGGTCGTGATCTCCTTGCCCGTGAGGTCGGCGTGGTGCAGGATGCGCGGGCGGCTGTGCGCGCCCTCGCGCGTGTAGTCGAAGTCGCCGCCCGGGGCGTGGTCGAAGCGCACGCCCATGCGGATAAGGTCGTTTATCACCTCGCGGCTCGACCAAATCATGGTGTCGACGCTCTCGCGGCGGTTCTCGAAGTGACCGGCGCGCAGCGTGTCGTCGAACCACGAGTCGTAGTCGTCGTGGTCTCGCATGACGCAGATGCCGCCCTGCGCGAGCATGGAGTCGCAGCTCTCGAGGTCCTCCTTGCAGATCATGGTGATCGTGAGCGCGCGCGGAAGGTTGAGCGCGGCATAGAGCCCCGCCACGCCGCAGCCCACGATCACGACGTCACTCTCGTGGGTGCCGGGCGAAAGCCGGCGCGCGGCGGCGCACTGCTCCGCAAGCGGACGCTCCACGCGGCCCTTGTCCGTCACGGCGCACATGGCTACCTCGCGGCAAGCTCGAGCATGCGCTCGAGCGGGGCGTTTGCCTGCTCGGAATTGGCGGGAAGCGCCACCTCGCCGGAGAGGTTCTCGAGGCAGGAGAGGAGCTTCTCGGGAGTGATCGAGTCCATGTCGGGGCAGACGGGAGTCGTCTTCGGGAAGATGACCCGCTTGCCCTGGCCCTCGGTGAGCCGCTCGATCTCTGCGGCGACGCCCACGACCGTGAGCACGATGAACTCCTTGGCATCGCTCTCCACGATGCGGTCGATGATCTGCTTGGTCGAGCCGATAAAGTCGGCCTCCGCCAGAACCTCCCGGCCGCACTCGGGATGCGCGAGGACCTCGGCCGCGGGATGCTCGGCCTTGAGCAGCCTCACCTCCGCAAGCGCGATGCGGTCGTGGATGGGACAGTGGCCGGGGTTGAGGATGACGTTCTTCTCCGGCACCTGCTCGGCCACGTAGCGGCCGAGGTTTGCGTCGGGGATGAATAGGATGTTGCGCTCCGGCAGCTCGCGCACGACCTTCACCGCGTTCGAGGAGGTGACGCAGACGTCGGACCAGCTCTTTATCTCGGCCGTGGTGTTGACGTAGGCAACGACCGCGAGGTCGTCGGTCTTCTCGCGGACGACGTCGACGTCCTCCCTGCTCACCATGTGGGCCATGGGACAGTCCGCCGAGGGGTCGGGCATGAGCACGCGGCGCGACGGGTTGAGGAGCTTCACGCTCTCCGCCATGAACGACACGCCGCAGATCACGATGGTCTCGCACTCGAGGGTCTTGGCAAGGCGCGCGAGGTAGAACGAGTCGCCCACGTAGTCTGCCAGGGCCTGCGTCTCCGCCGGCACGTAGTAGTGCGCGAGCACGACAGCGTCCCTCTCGCGCTTGAGCTTCTCGATGCGACGCGCCATCTCCTGAGACGACGGCCCATGCGACGGTTCGCAACGGTCGGTCCTGACATCCGCTGAGGATTCCACTCTGTCCCCTTCCCTCCAGCAACGCGCTTCCGCGGGCGTTTGGTTAGACAGTATGTACCCTGTCTTGCCATCTGACAAGACAGTTCTCAAAATTCAGAAAATCGCGACCGGGCGCCGCGGAGCACCTCTGTCGCCGCGCGCCCTCCGCCGCGCCGCGTCCGCGCCGCGTGTTGCAAGTCAATTGCCCCACGCAAGCGCCGGGTCCTCCGCGAACTCCCTTGGCATACCATCTGCATGGAAGGCAAGCCAGGCGAGTCTGGGAGGCGCGAGGGCCATGCGCATGTTCAGAAACGACTACTCGGAGGGGGCCGCTCCCCAGATTCTCGATGCGCTCGTGCGCACCAACGACGAGCAGTGCGTCGGCTACACCGAGGGAGACCCTCACTGCGAGCGCGCACGCGCGCTCATTCGCGCCGAGGTGGGACGCGATGACGTCGACGTGGAGTTTTGCTGCGGTGGCACGTCTGCGAACATCATCGGCGTGACGGGGATGCTCCGCGACTGGGAGGGCGTCATCTGCACGAGGGATGCCCACATCAACGTGCACGAGACCGGCGCCATCGCCGCATGCGGCAGGACCGTGCTCCCCACGACCGACGCCGACGGCTTTCTCTCCCCCGACGAGGCGGAACGAGTCTGGCAGTTCCAGACCTCGACCGGCAGGCACATGACGCGGCCCGCCCTGGTCTACATCACTAACTCGACCGAGATCGGCGGCGTCTGGACCCGCGCACGCTTCGACGCCATCTGCGACTGGGCCCGCAGCCACGATCTCAAGGTCTTTCTCGACGGCGCACGCCTGGGGTCTGCCCTCACCTCGGACGAGAGCGATCTCACGCTGAGCCACATCGCGCAGAACGTCTCGGCGTTCTATCTGGGCGGCACGAAGAACGGCATGCTCTTCGGCGAGGCCATGGTAATCGCCGACCCCATGCTCAAGGAGGCCTTCCCCTATCTCGTGAAGGAGCGTGGCGGACTCATGGCGAAGGGCCGGCTCCTCGGCGTGCAGTTCGAGGCCGCGTTCGAGCGAGGCGGCAACCCCTGCGAAGCCGGTCGCAGTGCGGCGGGTGACACCGACAGCACGACGGATGGCGCCGGCATCGCCTCGCATGGCGAGAGGAGCGAGGCCCTCTACTGGAGACTCGCCCGCCACGCCAACTCGTGTGCCTACCGCATGCGCGACGGCCTTGTCGAGCTGGGCTTCAAACCCTATGGCCACTCGGCTTCCAACCAGCAGTTTTTCGTCGTCACTCCCGAGCAGGAGCGAGCGCTTGCCCAAGCCACCGGATGCGAGACCTTCTACGTGCTGGACGATGGTGCGCGCGTCGTCCGGTTCGTTGCCTCGTGGGCCACGTCCGAAGCCGACGTGGACGAGCTGCTAGAGCTTGCGGGAACCATATAGGCTGGCCCGATGTAGGACGCTGCCGACCGTACACTCGGCGTCATTTCCCACCGAGTGCGCACCCTGGCTCGTACACTCGGTGCACTTTCGCGTCGAGTGTACACTTGCGCCGGCCCAAAGTGACTCCTAGCGGCCCCATCACCACTCGCGACCGATGCGGACCGAGATGCTCGGTGGCAGGGCCTCACCGTATGGGCCTCACCGTATGGGCCTCACCGTATGGGCCTCACCGTATGGGCCTCACCGTATGGGCCTCACCGTAT
>JAGAWD010000089.1 GCA_017941585.1 Olsenella sp.
ATTCACGTCGTCGGTGCCCCACCCCATGCTGCCTAGGTACGTAAGCCTACTGATCGCTCTTCGCAGCAGACAACTCCGCAACCACATCAGATGTAGAGGCGATGCGCGAGCCAAAGCACTTTTCGAAGTGCTCGATGGCGGCCTCCTGCGTCCCGCAGAGAAACGTCCTCGTGGCATCCTCCACGACTATCGAGGCATAGCCCAGGTAATACGCATCGGCCAGCGTGTGGAGCACGCAGATGTTCGTGTCGCAACCCACGGCAATGACCGTCTCCACTCCCAGCTCACGAAGGGTGAGGTCAAGATCTGTGCCGAAGAAGGAGCTGTAGCGGCGCTTGGGAATGATGAAGTCGCGCTTGCCCGAGCCAGCCTCGAGCTCCGAGATGGGCACGGCCTTGCCGACAAGACCGTGGTCGCCCCAGAGGTCAAGCTCCCTATCGACACCGGGGATGTGCTGGTCGCAGCAGAAGATGACGGGAAGACCCGCCGCCCGGGCGGCGCGCACGACGGCAACGCAGTTGTCGTTCATCTGCCTCTCGGCACCCGTGGGGTGATAGAGGGCGTCGTCTCCCTCGGCATTGAGTACGTCGATCACGAGGACTGCGGTCCTCCGTGCGTCAATCGCCATACGTTCCTCCCATTCGATAGCCTCGTGGCAGACCGCGAGGCGAACCCTTGCGGCATTATGGCCCCAGACGAAATCCCTGGTATCATCCCACAAAAAGGCCCCGCACGCAGCGGAGCCCGATCTTCGCACGTTAGTCGAGCGCGATGCCCATGAGCCAACCCCATCGTGGGGTGACCGTGGTGCCATAGTCTCTGATCCACTGATCGAGCGAGACGGTCTCGACGTAGCCAACGTTGTGCATCACCGTTCCGCCACCGATGTAGATGCCGATGTGCCCGTAGATGCGCCCGGCGGTCGTGCCGGCGTGCGTGTTGACGGCAACGATCATGCCGGGCTTGAGCTCCGACTTGTTGGAGCTGTAGCAATACGCATTGAACATGTCGTTCGCATTGCCCGAGGCATACCCATAGCCAGCGTTTGAGAACACCTGAGAGACCCACATGGCACAAAGGCCCGCGCCCGGCGAGGGGGTGGAGTAGCACGCCGCGATGACGGCCTGCTGGGAGCCTGTTGCGCCAGACTCGACGAGAGCACCCGTGACGTCCACGGTCCTGGAGCCCGCGCGCGCAGCCGCGGCAGCGGCGGCCTCCTGCGCGGCCTTCTCGGCAGCCATGGCCTGAAGCGCGGCGTCACGCTGGGACATGAGGTTCTTCACGTCCTGGCTCAGACCGTCGATGGCCTTCTGTGCCTCGACCTGCTTGGCCTGCATCTCAGCAAGCTGCTGCTTCTGGCGCTCGTTGAGCTCCTCCAGCTCCGCCTGGTGCTGCTCGAGAGAGGCCTTGAGCTCCTTCACGGAGTCGATCATCTGACGGTCGTTCTCGCTGATCTTGTCAAGGTAGTAGATGTTCGAGGCGAGCTCCTCGAACGAGGAGGACGCGAGGATGACCTCGAGCACGTCGCTTCCGCCGGCCTTGTAGGCGCTCGAGATGCGCTTGGAGAGGACCTTCTGCTTGTCCTCGAGCCTCTGCTGGGCGTCCTTGATTTCGTTCCTGGTCTCTTCGATCTGGGAGAGGGTCTTCGACTGCTCCGCAGAGAGGGCCTCGTACTCGACGGCTATTGCGTCGAGCTGCCTCTGAACGGCCTCGAGCTGAGCCTGCGCGGCAGCAAGGTTGTCTTCGGCGGCCTTGACCTCCTCCTCGGTCACGGCGAACGCCGTGTTGGGAAGGGCAAGTGCTGCACCCGTGCCCACAAAGAGCTTGAGCAGGTCTCTTCTGGAAAGGTTGGAGAGTTCCAAAGTGTTCCCCTTGTTCGTATGAGCTGCGGTTGAAGGCAAAACTTAGTTCGTTCA
>JAGAWD010000090.1 GCA_017941585.1 Olsenella sp.
AGCTAGCTACATAAGCATTCGCACGGGCCGGCGCAAACGCGCCGGCCCTTTTTGCTTTTCGGGGCTCTGGCTCGGTCGGGCGCAAAATGGCTTCGAGTGATTCCCGCCGCAGCCCCCCAGGCGCAAAATCCCTTCGAGTGGATTGCCCCAGGTGCAAAATGCCTTCGTATGGATTCCCAAATCGTCCACACGAGCGGATTTTGCGCCTGGGGCCCTCCACCCACACGAGCCGATTTTGCGCTGTCCGCCTGAAGCCGACCCTCGCCAGGGTGTGCGGTGGATACCATCCACCAAAAGCTTCGAAGGGCTATTTTGAAAGTGCCAATGTGTTGCTCAGCCGCTCCTGTGACTATGCGTTCGGCTCTGCTATCATCAGTAAGGCTATGCCTTTGTACGAATCTTCTCGCTGCATGACTGGAGGCACGATTTGGCAGACTACAAATACAAGCGAGTTCTCTTGAAACTCTCTGGTGAGGCACTCATGGGCTCTAGGGCCTTTGGTATCGATCCGGTAGTTCCTCAGAAGATTGCCGACGAGCTTAAGCCTGCCTATGAGGCAGGGCTTCAGATTGCGGTGGTCATAGGAGGCGGCAACATTTTCCGCGGCCTTTCCGGCGCGGCCGAGGGCATGGATCGGGCGCAGGGCGACAACATGGGGATGCTTGCCACGGTTATCAATTCGCTGGCGCTTCAGGACACCTTCGAGCACAATGGCATGCAGTGTCGCGTTATGAGCGCGATTGAGATGCATCAGGTTTCCGAGACCTACATCAGGCGCCGTGCGATTCGTCATCTCGAGAAGGGGCGTATCACCATCTTCGCTGCGGGCACTGGCAACCCCTACTTTACGACGGATACTGCTGCGGCCCTTCGTGCCTGCGAGGTGGGGGCCGAGGTTCTCATGAAGGCAACGAAGGTGGATGGCATCTACGACTGCGATCCGGTTACCAACTCCGACGCCGTTAAGTTCGACACCATCACGTATCGCGAGGTGCTCCATCGCGACCTTCATGTCATGGACGCCACGGCCACGGCCCTTTGCCATGACAACCACATGCCGATCATGGTCTTCAACTTGGACGAGGACGGCATCTTCGATCGCGCCCTTCGGGGCGAGCACGTTGGCACTACCGTTGTAGAGGGATAGGAGAATCGGCAATGAGCGAATACACTTCAAATGCGAAGACGCAGATGAACAAGGCACTTGATGTCCTGAGGAACAACTTCACAAAGGTGCGCACCGGCCGTGCGAACGCCCATGTCCTCGACGACATCAAAGTGGACTACTATGGTCAGCCGACCCCCATCACGCAGCTTGCGGGCGTCAAGGTTCCCGAGGCGTCCATGCTCCTCATAGAGCCGTGGGACAAGAGCGCCCTCAAGGAGATCGAGAAGGCCATCGAGACGTCCGATCTGGGTATAACTCCCAGCAACGACGGCTCCGCGATCCGCCTGCCCTTCCCGAAGCCCACCGAGGAGAGGCGCAAGGAGCTCGTCAAGGAGTGCGGCAAGTACGCGGAGGACGCGAAGGTCGCCATCCGCAACGCCCGCCGCGACGCGAACAACAAGGCCGACAAGGACGAGGAGCTTACCGAGGACGAGGTCTCGAGGGAGAAGAAGGCCATCCAGAAGCTGACGGACGAGTTCGTCCAGAAGGTGGACGAGCTTCTCAAGAGCAAGACCGCAGAGGTTATGGAGATCTAGCTTGAGAATCGACGAAGCCAAGCTCAGAGACTACTTTGCGAACCCGCCCGAGGACATCTCGCTTGACGAGATAGACCTCGAGCGCATCCCGCGCCATGTCTCGTTCATCATGGACGGCAACGGCAGGTGGGCGCAGAGTCGTGGGCTTGACCGCTCCAAGGGCCATGTCGCGGGCGTCGACTCGCTGCGCGAGACCGTGACCACGAGCGTTCGACTCGGCCTTGACGCGCTTTCCGTCTACGCGTTCTCCACCGAGAACTGGAAGAGGCCCAAGCGCGAGGTCAACCTCCTCATGCACCTCTTCGCCACGACCCTGGTGAAGGAGCTCCCGCTGTTTCACCAAGAGAACGTCAGGCTCAGGTTCCTGGGGGACCTCGACGCGCTCCCCAGGGAGACGAGGAACGTCTTCCAGCGCGGGCTCGACGAGACCGCCGACCACACCGGCATGACGTTCGCGCTTGCCGTCAACTACGGCTCTCGCGCCGAGATCGTGCGCGCGGCCCAGCTCTTGGCCGCAGACGCGGCGATGGGAAACGTCTCTCCGCTCGACATCGACGAGGAGATGATTTCCTCCCGTCTCTACACCTCCGGAATACCCGACCCCGACCTCCTCGTGAGGACGTCCGGCGAGATGAGGCTCTCCAACTACCTGCTGTGGCAGCTAGCGTACACGGAGTTCTACGTCACCGACGTATACTGGCCAGACTTCTCGCGCTGGGAGTTCCTGCGCGCGGTCCGCTCGTTCCAGGCGCGCGACCGCCGCTTTGGAGGTGTCGTCTCGAAGTGACCGAACCCGAGACAAAAGACGAAGACAGGCGTCCCGCCGGCCTCGAGAGGGGCATCGCCCGTCTCGAGAGGCAGCGCGAGTCCAAGGAGGAGAAGCGCGCCGCCGGAGACCTGAGGGGTCAACGTGCGCGCGGGTGGACCGAGAAGCTCCTGACGCGCACAACCTCTGGTGCGATCTACTCGATCCTCATCACAGCCTGCCTGTTCTGCGGCCCCATCGCCACGTGCGTGATAGTGACGGCCATGGCATGGCTCTGCTGCTCGGAGTTCTTCCGCATGGCTCGTATGAGCGGCCGCATGCCGAACGAGTTTCTCGGCTTGGCCATCGCCATAGCCTATCCCGTCGCGGCTCTCCTTCCCATTGACAACGGTCTTGTCGTGGTCACCTTCGCGCTTCTCGTGGGGTGTGCGATCTGGTATGTCGCCACGCCGCGCGCCAACATCGCCGACGTAGCCGTCACCGCGTTCGGCCCCCTCTACACCTCGCTGCTCTTCTCGTGCGTCGTTCTCATTAGGGCGAGCGACCCCTCGCACGTGGGAGGGCTTCTCACCTTTGGCTGCATGGGCTCGATCTGGATGAGCGACGCCACCGCATACCTCGTCGGCTCGCGCTTCGGCAGGCACAAGCTCGCGCCGAAGATCTCGCCGAACAAGAGCGTCGAGGGGTTCTGGGGCGGGCTCGTCGGCTGCGTCGCCATCTGGGTCGTCATGTGGGCGCTGCCGTTCTGGCATATCTCCCTTCCCTTTGCGCTCGTCTCCGGCCTTGTCGTCGGTATCGTTTCTGTCGTTGGCGACCTCTTCGAGTCTCGAATCAAGCGTGGCGTCGGGGTAAAGGACTCCGGCGACATCATGCCGGGTCACGGGGGCCTGCTCGACCGGTCGGACTCCCAGCTCTTCGGCTGCATGGTCGCCTATCTCATTCTCCACGTAGGAGGCATCGTTTGAACATCTTCGAAGATACGTCTCCCAAGGCGTCGCGCCCTCGACCGCTTCGCGTGGTCGTGCTGGGTGCCTCGGGTTCCATAGGCACGCAGACCCTTGATGTCTGTAGAAGGCACTCCGACAAGCTCAAGGTAGTGGGACTTGCCGTCAGGAGCTCCACCGAGTTTCTCGTTAGGGCTGCGCGGGAGTTTGGCGCGAGCGTCGTTGCGGTTACAGACGCCGAGCACGCGAAGGACGCGGTGCTGTCCGAGCTTTCCGAGGGGTGCGATCTTCTCTGCGGCGAGAGCTCCCTCGAGGAGATGGTCGTCCGCGATGACGTTGACTGCGTCGTCTCTGCCGTCGTCGGTTTTGCCGGAATCAACGCGGGATACGCTGCCCTCAAGGCGGGCAAGGCGCTCATGTATGCGAACAAGGAGTCGCTCGTCGTGGGCGGCGATCTCCTTATGCCTCTCGTTGCCCCGGGTCAGCTCATTCCCGTCGACTCCGAGCACAGCGCCATCTACCAGTGCCTGGTAGGGGAGAGGAGGAGCGACGTCCATCGCATTTGGCTGACGTGTTCGGGAGGTCCCTTCTTCGGCATGAGCCGAAAGGAGCTTGCTCGCGTGACCGCAGCTGACGCGCTGCGCCACCCCACGTGGCAGATGGGCCCGAAGATCACCATAGACTCGGCGACGCTTATGAACAAGGGGCTCGAAGTCCTTGAGGCCCATCATCTGTTTGACGTGAGCGTCGATGAGGTCAACGTGCTCGTGCAGCGTCAGTCGATGATCCACTCTATGGTGGAGTTCTCCGATGGCGTAGTGAAGGCCCAGCTCGGGCCCTCTGACATGCGCCTCCCCATTCAGTACGCTCTGAGCTACCCGGAGCGTTGGGAGACGCCTGTCGAGCGCGTCGACTACTGCGGCATCTCGGATTTCACCTTCGGTCGCGCCGATGAAGAGGCGTTCGGGTGCCTTTCCCTCGCCAAGCGTGCTGGGCGCGAGGGCGGCACCATGCCCTGTGCCATGAACGCCGCCAACGAGGTAGCGAACCTCGCCTTCAGACGGGATCGTTGTGGTTTTCTCGACGTGGAGCGAATAGTTCGCTCCGTCATGGACGACACGACGGCAGAGCCGGTCGAGTCCCTTGAGCAGCTCCATGAGGTCGACGCTCGCTCGCGCGCGGTCGCAGAGCGCTTTCTCGCCGGGATTTGAGGCTGAGTACGATGGCATTCCTCTCGGCGGTATTCTGGGGCATCGTCGTCCTCTCGCTCCTCGTCATGGTGCACGAGGGTGGCCACTTTCTGGCGGCCCGCGCCTTTGGCGTCCGCGTGACCGAGTTCTATCTCGGCATGCCGAGTAGGTACAAGGTGTATCGCAAGTCCAGGAAGTACGGTACCGAATTTGGCGTAACGCCCATACTGTTGGGCGGCTACAACCGCATCTGCGGCATGGAGGGCGAGCACGATGATCTTCTGGCTCCCTGCTTCGCCATAGTGCAGCGCGAGGGCCGCGTGTCCATCGGGGCCGTCGCGCGAGAGCTTGGCATAGAGGAGGAGCGAGCGCTCGCGCTTCTCGTCACCCTCTCTGACTGGGCTTCGATCAGACCATACTACGATGCGGAGAAGGGCGAGTACGAGGGGCAGAGGGAGTGGCCCGATTCGTTTGAGGCGCTCGCACGTGACGCAGCCATGCTCACCGAGTACGATGCGGGGCACGACTTTTCGCAGCCGGGATCGACGGGCGCTGGGGAGAGCAGACCGATCGCATCCGACCCCTCCGAGGCCCTCGCCTTCGAGCGGAGTCACACGTATCTCGGCAAGGGATTTCTCAAGCGCATCGTCATACTTAGTGCCGGACCCCTCGTGAATCTCTTGTTGGCCTTCCTGATAGTCACCGCGGCACTCGCGACCGTCGGCGTAAGCACGGTCGTTAACTCGAACGTTATCGGTGGCGTGGCGGAGGGCGGCTATGCCCAGTCGGCGGGCCTTGTGGCGGGCGACGCCATTGTAAAGGTCAACGATGTTTCCACGAGCGACTGGGTGAGCCTTTGTGACGCCCTTGACGGGGTCCTGGCTGAGGGGAGGGACTTCAGCGTCACCTTCGTGCGTGACGGGAGGGAGACTGTCGCCTCGGTCGACCTGCCGGAGGGGGAGAGGGTGGAGTTCTTCGGCATCGACGCGCAGACGCGCATGGTACCCCTCCCGGTCCCCGACGCCGCTGCCGCCGCCTGGAACTACGGCGTCACGGTCGCAAAGTTTGCGATTCGCCTCATCATTCCCCAGCACACCGTTGAGACGCTGAGCAATACCTCTTCGGTCGTGGGGATATCGGCCGCAGCGAGCCAGGCTGCGGCCGCCGGCCCCCTCGACCTCGTCCTCTTTCTGGCAATGGTCTCCATGTCGCTGGGCGTCATGAACCTGCTGCCAATTCCCCCGCTTGATGGCGGAAAGATTGTCATTGAGATTATCCAACTTGTTATCAGGCGCCCCCTGTCGAGGCGCGTTCAGAATGCCGTGAGCTACATCGGGCTCGCGTTCTTCCTCTTCATCTTCGTTTTTGCCCTCAGAAACGACCTTGTCCGCATCTTGCCCCAGTGATTCGTTCGCGTGGGGCTTCAAAGTTCAACCATGTTTGAGGTGATGGAAAATGTCGCAAGATAAGCCACGGCCACGAGAGTTGACCCGTCAAGTGCATGTGGGCGACGTTGCCGTTGGTGGCGGCGCACCAGTCTCCGTCCAGTCCATGTGCACGACCAAGACGGACGACCCGCTGTCGACCCTCGAGCAGATCGGGCGCTTGGCGGCGGCTGGCTGCGAGATCGTTCGCGTGGCGATTCCCGGCCCCAAGGTACTCGACGGTTTCTCGGAGATCTGCGAGGGCAGTCCGCTGCCCGTCGTGGCCGATATCCACTTCGACTACAAGCTTGCGATCGAGGCCGCGCGCCGTGGCGCCTCGGGCCTCCGCATCAACCCCGGCAACATCGGCTCTTGGGACCGTGTGGATGCCGTGATCGACGAGGCCGGTGCCGCTGGCATCCCCATCCGGGTCGGCGTGAACGCCGGATCGCTCGATCGCGCGTTTGACGACCGCGACGACATGTCTCTTCCCGAGAAGCTCGTTGCATCCGCTGCCGGATACATCGAGCACTTTGAGAGTCGCGGGTTCACCGATGTGGTCCTCTCTGCCAAGGCCCACTCCGTGCCGACGACCCTCTCCACGTATCGCACACTCTCGCGTGAGCTTCCCCATGGTCCGTTGCATGTGGGCGTGACGGAGGCCGGGACGCTCCGACAGGGCACCGTCAAGAACTGCGCGGGCGTGGGGATCCTTCTCGAGGAAGGCATCGGCGACACCATTCGCCTCTCTCTCACTGCAGACCCCGTGGAGGAGGTCAACGTCGCTTGGGACCTTCTCTCGGCACTCGGGATGCGTCGCCTGCATCCGGAGCTCGTGAGCTGTCCCACATGCGGGAGGTGCCAGGTCGACCTCATCGGCATGGCCGAGGAGGTTTCGAGGCGCCTGCAGAACGTCAAGGCCCCCATCTCCGTCGCGGTCATGGGCTGCGTCGTGAACGGTCCCGGCGAGGCGCGCGACGCCGACCTCGGCATCGCCTGCGGCCTCGGGCAGGGCGTCCTCTTCGCCAACGGCGAGAAGATCAGAAACATCCCCGAGGAGCGCATCGTGGACGAGCTCTTCGAGGAGATCGAGAGGCGCTTCTCCTCCAAGTCATAGGGGCTTGGGCGTTGAGAAACATCGTAGTTTCGCTTGGCATCGACAATCGCGGCGCAGCAGGGCGTCGCGATTGCTACTATTTAGAGGTTTCGTGCACTAAAAGATGGAAGGAAATACGTTGAGACAGTACATGAAGATGTCGAAGCTCTACGCTCCGACCCTCAAGGAAGACCCCACCGAGGCCGAGCTTGCGAGCCATCGCCTGCTCCTGCGCGCCGGCATGATCCGCCGCGGCGCCGCCGGTCTCTACAGCTACCTGCCGCTCGCCTGGCGCTCCATCCGCAAGATCGAGGACATCATCCGCGACGAGATGGAGGCCATCGACGCCCAGGAGATGCTCGCCCCGATCCTCACCGACGCCGCGCTCTGGCACCAGAGCGGCCGCTGGGACGCCTACGGCCCCGAGCTCATGCGCATCACCGACCGCCACGACCACGAGTTCGCGCTCGGCCCCACCCACGAGGAGACCTTCACAGACCTCGTCCGCAACGAGCTGCGCAGCTACAAGCAGCTGCCTGTCACGCTCTACCACATCCAGGACAAGTTCCGAGACGAGCTGCGCCCGCGCTTCGGCCTGATGCGCGGTCGCGAGTTCATCATGAAGGATGCCTATTCCTTCTCGGCGACGCAGGAGTCCCTTCAGGAGTGCTACGACCAGGAGAAGGAGGCCTACGCGCGCATCTGCGAGCGCGTGGGGCTGCGCGCGCTTCCCGTGGTCGCAGACTCCGGCCAGATCGGCGGCGACACCTCCGTCGAGTTCATGGCGATAGCCGACGCCGGCGAGGCGGAGCTCGTCTACTGCGACGAGTGCGGCTTTGCCGCCGACACCGAGGCCGCGAGCGCCGCGACAAACCTCGTCGAGGGTGCCGAAGGCGAGCTCGAGCGCGTCGAGACGCCGGGCTGTGCCACGATCGAGGAGGTGTCTCGCTTCCTCTCCATCCCCGAGGCTGCCACCCGCAAGGCCCTCGCGCTCGTTGACGGCGACGGAGAGCCCGTCGTCGTATTCGTGCCCGGCGACCACGAGATGAACGACGTCAAGGCCGAGCACGCGTTCGGCGCCTACCACCTCATGAGCGACGAGGAGCTCGAGCAGTACGGCCTCGTCAAGGGCTACATTGGGCCAGTCGGCCTTCCCGAGGGCATCCGCGCCTGCGCCGACGTCTCGCTGAGGGACGCAAGGTGGTGGACAATCGGCGCCAACGAGGCCGACGCCCACCTCGTGCATGCCTGCCAGGGACGCGATTTCTCCTTTGCTGACGACGCGTGGGTCGACGTCATCTGCGCCAAGGCTGGCGACGTCTGCCCCAAGTG
>JAGAWD010000091.1 GCA_017941585.1 Olsenella sp.
CGATCCTCGTCCTCGACGAGGCCACGAGCGCGCTCGACAGCGAGTCCGAGGCCGCCGTGCAGGGTGCGCTCGAGAACCTCATGCGCGGCCGCACCTCGATCGTGGTGGCCCACCGCCTCTCGACCGTGGCCGCGCTCGACCGCATCGTCGTGCTCGACGGCGGCGAGATCGTGGAGGACGGCACGCACGCCGAGCTCTCCCAGGCGGGCGGCGTCTACGAGGGCCTGTGGGACCGCCAGAGCGGCGCGTTCCTCGAGGGGCAGGACTAACGCGCGGCTCCGTGTGTTCCGTATGCCAGGATCATATCGATGATCGTGAAAAGTTGCATTCATCACTTGCTTCTATCTTGAAAAGTTGCAAGCCGAGTGCTTCAACGTTCTTGAAAAGTTGCAATCAGAGTGCTTCTCTGGCGCCGTACCTGTATCGGTAGGGACTGCGGCTCCAGCCGGTTTCCGCCCACACTTCTCCATGCGGGCGTCCACAGGAATCATACCCGGCGAGCCGTCATGGCGTCGTGCACCCGCATGAGACGAAGCGGGGGCCGACGAGACGCACGCGCCGCCGACCCCCGAGCAAATTCGTACGTCTTCTCCCCACCCGACGAGCGCTACCCGACGAGAAGGTCGTCGCTCAGGCTGGCGGTGTACTCGGCGAGCTTGGCGAGGCCTGCCTTGAAGTACTCGACGTCGCCGTAGCCGTAGCCGATGCGAAAGCCATGCTCCATGTTGAAGCACATGCCGTGGCACACGAGCGCGCCGGTCTTGTCGAAGAGGTCCTCGCAGAACTCCTTGGTCGGGATGTCCCAGTCGTAGGTGATGAAGCTCGTGGAGCCCTGCGACTGGCAGGCCAGGTGGAGGTGCGGCTGACCCTCGAGCCACTCGTTCAGGGCGGCGCGACCCTCGGCGCAGATCTTGCGGTTGCGGGCGAAGACCTCCTCCTTGTGCTCGATGATGATGGCCGCGAGGAGCTCGGTGATAGGGCTCTCGCAGATGGTGTTGAAGGAGCGGAGGTTCTTGATCACGTGCGTGAGGCCGAGGTCGCGTGTGACGATCCAGCCGATGCGCAGGCCGGCAGATGAGAAGACCTTGCTCGTGCCGCCCGTGGAGATGCCGCGCTCGTAGACGTCGACGATGGACGCGGCGTAGCCCTCGGTGAGCCCGCGGTAGATCTCGTCGCACACCACGTAGGCGCCGACGGGGCGCGCGATGGCGGCGAGCTGCTCGAGCTCCTCTCGGCTCATGCCGTAGCCGGTGGGGTTGGAGGGGCTGGTGAGGAAGATGGCCTTGGTGTGGCCGTCGACCATGTCGGCGAGCCTGCGGAAGTTGATGCCGAAGCCGTCCTCGGGGCCGCTCACGTACTGGCGCACCTCGCAGCCCAGGGCCGCCGGGATGGAGACGAACTGCTGGTAGGACGGGACGACCACGATGACGTTGTCGCCCTTCTCGCAGAGCGCGTAGCACGTGAGGGCGTTGGCGCTCGTGGCACCGTGGACGACCATGACGTTCTCGGCTGCGATCTGCGGCGTCTCGAAGAGGCCGGCGATGGCGTCCTTGAGGCGGGGCATCCCCTCGAAGTAGCCGTAGTGCAGGCTCATGTTGGCGATCTCGCCCATCACCTCGTCGCGCGAGACGCCGTCGAGCTCGAAGAGCTCCTGCATGTTCATGGGCTTGCAGCAGCTGGAGCCCATGTTGTGGGTCGCGATCGCGTCGTAGGGGTTGAGCCACCACTCGAGCTCGAACTTCTCGATGTTCATGTTGGGTTCCTCTTTCTGTCTTGCGGGTTATGGTTCCGTGTTGCGTGGCGCGCATCCGCGCTCTGGGCAGCGCGCGCGTCGCGGGCTACAGCTCCGCCTGGGTTCCCACGCCCTCTGCCTCCGCGCGGGAGACGAGGCGCGCGATCGTGGCCAGGTCCTGGAGCGACAGGCCGGTCGAGTCGAAGACCGTGACCTGCTCGTCGGACGTGCGGCCGGGGGCGTCACCGGCGATGACGGCGCCGATTTCGTCGAGCTCCGCCGAGAGCACGCCCTCCGCGTGGGGAATCTCGCACTCCCCCACCGTGAGGCACTGGCGCACGTCGTCCGCGACCACGCGGGCGCCGGCGAGCACGGCGGACTCGACCTCCTGCTTGCCGGGCTTGTCGGCCCCCACGCAGGAGATGTGCGTGCCGGGCCGGACCCACTCCGCCCTGAGGTAGGGAGCGCGGCTCGGCGTGGCGGTCATGATGACGTCGGCCTGGGAGACGGCCTCGGCAAGGCCCGCCGTCTCGATCCGGGGAGCCGCGGCGGGGGCGGTGCTGGCGCTGGCGCCGGCCTCGCGGAGAAGGACGGAGACCTCCTCGCCGATCGCGGAAAGGCGACCCGCCTCCGTCTCGCCGTGGAGCGGGTTGGTGACGACGACGCGCTCGAGCTGGGGCAGCGCGAGGAGGTTCGCGGCGATCAGATAGGGGCACAGCCCGCCGTCACCGCACACGACGAGCGTCGCGGCGTCTGCGCGGGCGAGCCACTTGGCGCCGACGGCGCCGGCGGCACCCGTCCTGAAGCGCGTGATGGGCATCGCGTTGAGCACGGCCCTGGGCGCGCCCGTCTTGAAGTCGAACACCAGCGACGTGCCGTGGTAGACGGGCAGTCCCCGCTCGGGGTTGTCCTGGTAGCAGCTGATGGCCTTCAGGCCCCAGATGCCGTCGCCGTCGAGGTTGCCGCTCTTGAGGTCCATGTCGCGGGTGCCCTCCACGAACTCGTGGAAGAGCAGCGGCCAGGCCGAGCCCTGCCCCGCGTGCTTCTGCGCGTACGCGGCCTCGACGGCCTCGAGCGCCATGGGGATGGTCACGAGGCTGCGGACCTCCCCCTCGTTCAGTATCCTGATGACATCCATCGTGCCCTCCAAACCTCGGCATGGCGGCAGGCGACGGGCTCTGCGGGAGTCGTCGGGTGACGGTGCCAAACGCACCTCCGTCATGCATGTGTACCTTGGAAGAGGCCCGGCGCAGCACGGGGCGGGCACGCGTTGCCCGACGTCCGCCTGTCTCTCGCCGCTGCTCCACGACCGGTATTGGAGTGGCTTCTCTGATGACCCTAAGATATAGGAAACTCAGAAGCGCGGCATTTGGATAAACTCGTCCTGTTCCTCATGCTTTATTCAGGGTGTTATGTAGTGCTTATCGACATAGCAGGCAGCCAACATGCTGTGCGACGAGGATGCATCAGATACTTTTTATTGTATATAATCGAGTTTAGATTCACAAATTTGAATTTCTCAATCACACTTTCTTCACGACGTGCGCACTCGGGGCCCCTGACGGCGCAATCGGCAACGGCCGGCGGTCTGCTGACGGGCGGCCGAGCGGCCGGATACCCGGCGGGCGGCCGGCCGACACATGCCGGACCGTCGGATGCCCGGTTGCC